>CAZHAI010000206.1:0-4407 GCA_964530645.1 uncultured Rikenella sp.
GGCATAAGCGTATCGGGTTCAGGGAGCGTAAAGGTCAATGACCCGCTCCGGGGGGATGAACTCGATGTGGCCATCAGCGGGAGCGGCAAAGCATTCCTCCGTGATGTGGCACTTGGGGAAGTCGAGTGCGCCATATCCGGATCAGGCAGTCTTATACTTGCCGGAAAAGGCACCATCAGAGAACTTGAGATTTCGATCTCGGGTTCAGGTGACTATCAGGGGGAAACCACCGGGGTGAATGTCCTGGAGGCAAGAATTTCCGGCAGCGGAAGCTGTGACTGTCATGTAAATGAAATGCTCCGTGCCTCCATTTCGGGCAGCGGTGACATTATCTATTCGGGCACTCCGAAGATAGATGCAGCCGTGTCCGGTTCAGGCAAGGTGCGGATGAGGTAATCATCCGCGGATAATCTTCACGGTACCGTTTCCGGATACTTTGATGACCGAAGAGGGAGTGGCCCTGCTTCGGTCATCCTGTCTCCAGAGGCATATGTAATCGACAGCAGCCTTCAGCTCTTCGCTGATCTCATCGAATATGGCAGGGGCAGTGGTGCCGCTGATGTTGGCCGATGTTGACACCAGTGGTTTTCGCAGGGCATCAATCAGTGCATCGCAGAAGGGTTCGCTGCACACCCTCACCCCCACAGATCCGTCAGAGGAGGCCACACCCTCCGCCAGACTCCTTCCCCTGTCATAAATTACTGTAAGCGGCTTCTCTGAAAGCTCTGCTATCTGCAGGGCTACCTCGGGAGGGTTGTCAACGTACCTGGTAAGCATTGCAGCCGAGTTTACAAGGATTATCAGGCTCTTGTTCTCTGCCCTCTTCTTTATTTCGAATATGCGGCGTACTGCCAGGGCGTTCGTAGCGTCACAGCCAATACCCCAGACCGTGTCTGTGGGATAAAGGATGACACCCCCTGAGCGAAGAGTCTTCAGGGCTTCTGCCAGATCGGATCCGAATTCACTTTTCATGCCTGTTTTAAGCTTGGAGGTTAACTGTTTGTACCGAAAGTTAAAAAACAATAATAGCTCTTATTTGTTTTCTCATCTTAAACCGATAAGATTAAATTTGAGTTTCATCTAAAAGAACTCCAATGATGCGCAAAATCCTTGTCACTTTCGTTCTTGCCGGGTCATGCATTCTGGCCGGCGCTCAAAACATCAACGGTTATCAGCTTCCCCCGGAAGCGATTGTATCAATTGTTGATGCCCCTCAGACACCTTCAGTACAGCTCAGTCCCGACAATCAGACGATGCTGCTTCTGTACCGTCCCGGACTTCCTTCCATTGCTGACCTGTCACAGCCTGAGCTCAGGCTGGCCGGCCTGCGTTTCGATCCATCAACTAACGGTCCGAGCCGCGGTCAGGGTGTTATCAGGATCTCGGCAATGAAGATCGACGGAACAAACCTCGGAGATCTTAAAGGCCTTCCGGCCGATGTCAGTATCGGAGGTGTCTCATGGTCACATGACAGCAAGCACTTCGCATTCACAAACACCACGACAACCACGATAGAACTGTGGGTTGCCGATGCAGCCACGATGACTGCACACAGGATCGATGAGGGAATCAACGGCATCTTCAGAAGGACGATGACTTGGCTGCCTGACGGCTCCATTGTTTACCTCCGCACCCTGCGCAACAGGGATGAGGCCCCTGTAGCCTCGCAGGTGCCTGCCGGACCCTCCGTGCAGGAGAGCGAAGGGAGACAGGGTGAGGCTCCTACGTACCAGGACCTGCTGCAGGATGCTGATGATGAAAGGATTTTTGAATATTACGGTACCTCCGAGCTTGCAAGGTGGGATGGCTCGAATAGTGCCACAATTGGCCGCAAAGGGCTGATAACTGATGTATCACCCTCTCCTGATGGCAAATGGCTTCTTGTGACACTCACCGAAAGGCCCTTCTCCTATGTGGTACCTTACTATTATTTCCCCACACGCACAGAGTTATGGGACCTTGAAGGGAAACCGGTCAGGACCCTGTTTTTTAAACCTCTGCAGGAAAACCTGCCCAGGGGTTACGATGTTGTCAATCCCGGCCCCAGGGGCTACACCTGGCGCAGTGACAGGCCTGCATCACTTCTTTGGGTTGAAGCCCTTGATGAGGGCAACTATCATGCAAAGGAGATGCAGTATCATGACCGGGTCTTTATGCTTGATGCTCCGTTTGCCGGCGATCCGGTTCCATTCATTGCCACTGAAAAACGTTTTCAGGGTATCATGTGGGGCAATGATAACCTGGCAATTTTGATGGAGGGACTCTCCAAATCACGTGTCAGGGTCACCAGCACCTTCAATCCTGCCAGCCCGCAGGCTTCCGTCAAAAAGATATCCGAGCTCAATACAGACGACCGCTATAATAATCCGGGATTCCCCCTTACTGTTCCCAACATGTACGGCAGGTCAGTACTGCTTACTGCCGATAAGGGCAGGAGCCTGTATCTCTCAGGACAGGGTGCTTCTCCTGAAGGTGACAGACCCTTTATTGACAAGTATGATCTCAAAACCGGTAAGACTGCAAGGCTGTGGCGCTCTGAGGCTCCATATTATGAGACTGTCAGTGAATTCATTGACCCTGCAAAGGGGTTATTGCTGACAGTACGGCAGTCGGTCACCGAGGTGCCCAACTACTTCATACGTGATATCAAAAAGGGTACCCTGAAGCAGGTTACGAAGTTTGAGAATCCCTATCCGCAGCTGGCAGGGGTGCATAAGGAGCTTGTCACCTACAAGCGCAAGGACGGAGTTGACCTCTCATTCACCCTTTATCTCCCTGCAGGATATGACAGGACCAAAGACGGTCCGCTCCCGTCGGTATTGTGGGCTTATCCGCGTGAGTTCAATGACCCGGCAATGGCGGGACAGGTAAGCGGTTCTCCTTATACTTTCACGAGAATAAGCCCCTCATCGGTGCTTGTTTATGTCACCCAGGGGTATGCGGTGCTGAACGATGTCAGCTTCCCTATAGTGGGAGCGGGCGATCAGGAACCCAATGACACATTTGTTGAGCAGCTGGTGGCTGATGCTGAGGCAGCAATAAACAAAGCTGTTGAGATGGGTGTGACCGATCCGAAGCGTGTGGCTGTCAGCGGTCACTCCTACGGTGCGTTCATGACGGGACACCTTTTGTCTCACACGCGGCTCTTTGCCGCAGGCATCGCACGCAGCGGAGCATACAACCGTTCACTGACCCCATTCGGGTTTCAGAACGAACGCCGCAGCTTCTGGGAGAGTCCGGAGCTTTACCTGGAGATGTCGCCCTTCACCCACGCCACAAAGGTGAAAGACCCGCTGCTTCTGATCCACGGAATGGCCGATGATAACCAGGGAACCTTTCCCATCCAGAGTGAGAGATATTATGCTGCGCTTAAGGGTGCAGGGGCAATTACAAGGCTTGTGCTGCTTCCTCATGAAGCCCACGGATACTCGGCCCGCGAGTCGCTCCTTCACATGCACTGGGAGTACCTCAGGTGGATGGATAAATATGTGAAAAACAAAAAGTGATTACTGCCTTGCGCGGTTAGGTTTTGTTAAAAAACTGATTAGTTTTGTACCTCAAATCTTATAAAAACCTAAGCTTATGATCAGTAGTTTGTTCTGGATAGCACCTGTCGCAGCGGTGCTGGCATTGCTCTTTGCGTGGATTTTCTACAGGAGCATGATGAAGGCGCCTGCCGGCAGTGACCGGATGCAGGAGATAGCCGGTTACGTCAGAGAAGGCGCAATGGCCTATATCAAGCGCCAGTACAGTGTTGTATTCAAGGTCTTCCTTGTGCTTGTAGTTCTCCTGTTTATCCTGGCTTACATGGGGGTTCAGAACCCCTTTGTTCCGCTGGCATTCCTTACGGGAGGATTCTTCTCAGGCCTCTGCGGATACCTGGGAATGAGAACCGCAACCAATGCATCATCAAGGACAGCCCAGGGGGCTTCGGTTTCACTCAACAGGGGTCTTAAGATTGCCTTCCGCAGCGGAGCCGTGATGGGACTGATTGTAGTCGGTTTCGGACTGCTTGACATTGTAATCTGGTTCCTCGTCCTGAATAACTGGGTTTTCAGTCCTGAGAATATGCTTGAAGGATGGAAATGGGCCGGTCTCACTTTCGTTCACCCCGGCACCACTGACCATCAGAAGATGATCGAGATCACTGCAACAATGCTTACCTTCGGGATGGGTGCCTCTACACAGGCTCTCTTTGCCCGTGTAGGCGGCGGTATCTTCACAAAGGCTGCAGACGTTGGCGCTGACCTTGTGGGTAAAGTCGAGGCAGGCATCCCCGAGGATGATCCACGTAACCCCGCAACAATTGCTGATAACGTTGGCGACAACGTAGGCGACGTGGCAGGAATGGGTGCTGACCTTTACGAATCATACGCCGGATCGATACTGGCCACGGCAGCTCTGGGA
>CAZHAI010000207.1:0-4390 GCA_964530645.1 uncultured Rikenella sp.
CGTGAGTACCGGGGGACGGTCTATCTGTACAGGTAAAAGTCTGAAAGTCTTAGCGTATAAATTCTTGCGGTCCTGCGGTCCTGCGGTCTTGCGGTCTTGCAGTCCTGCGGTCCAGATTCTTTGACTGCATGACTGCACGACTGCATAACTGCATGACGAAGCGCAGCGACAGACCTTCAGACCTTCAGACTCCCTGATCCGTTCACCGGCAGAATACCGCAGCTCGGCGGTATTTAACTAATAATTATCAGAAAAAACTAGGAAAACTCAAAAAGTTTTCTGAATATTGCGGCCGATTTTCCGTGAGACAAATGAACCAGATTGAAGATTATGATGCCAGAATCATAGCAGGAGCCGCCGAGCTGTTCCGCATCTATGGTATCAGAGCTGTGACTATGGATGACATAGCAAACCATCTGGGGGTCTCAAAGAGAAGCATTTACGAGCGATTCATTGACAAGGACACACTTCTCTTTTCAGTGATGGATTCAATGATTGTCAGGCAAAGGGAGATGATCGAAAAGATACTCGAAAACTCCCCTGACGTTATCTCTGCAGTTTTTTGCATAGCCCGAATGGGAAGGGATCACGCTGCAACAATGAATCCCCTGATCGTATCAGATCTGAAAAAATACCACAATAATGTGCTGAAACGTCTCAGGGAGAAATGCGATAATCCTGACTTCGAGGCTGCAAGGAGCATCCTTGAGAAGGGAGTCAGCCAGGGAATCTTCAGGGAGACAATTGATGTTGAGATTGTTGGCAGGGCATTCAAGGGAATGTCTACAATCTCAGGCGATGAGGAACTGTTTCCCAGGGATCTGTTCCTGCAAAAAGACATCATGCGAAACATAATGGTCAACTTCATGCGTGGCATCTCTACCGCCAGGGGCGTTGAACTGATTGATTCGATGGAGAATGAAATTTGATTTTGATTACAGAACTGAAATAGTTAAACATATGGAAAGAAGATTAATTGCTTTTGTTTTGGTTTTTGCCGCTGTGGCAGGCAGCAGTCTGAGGGCGCAGGATACCCCGGCAACCCTCTCGTTTACAGTCGATGAGGCTGTCGAATATGCACTTGACAATAACCGGAGTATCGCGGCAGCCAGGTATGACCTGCTGGCATCCGAAAAGGGGGTATGGGAGGCGATGGCAGCCGGGCTCCCTTCGATTGATGCATCGGCATCGCTGAGTTACAACCTTGCCATCATGACAAGGATCATCGACTTCGGCGGAACGCCGACCCCCTTTAAGTTCGGAACCAACTACGATGCATCGGTGGGCGCTTCACTTTCAACTGCCGTTTTTAACGCTCCGTGGCTTGTGGGTGTCCAGACCGCCAAAATGGCCTCAACTCTCGCACGCCAGGGGCTGACCCAGACAACACTCGACACCAAGGAAAACATCCGGAACGTTTACTTTCTGATCCTTACTCTGAAGGAGTCGATGAAGGTTATTAACGGGAACCTGGAAAACCTCAACGCCATCCTTGCCTCCACAAAGGCAATGTACAGCGTTGGCATGGCTGAAGCCACGGACGTTGACCAGATGCAGTCGACTGTCACAATGCTCGAGAACTCAAAGTCATCAATGCTCCGCTCTCTTGAGGTGAACCACAACATGTTAAGGTTCCTCCTGGGTGTACCGGCCAGCACTGAAATCACACTCACCGACAACCTTGATGAGATAACTTCGAAGATTGACGTTGAAGCGCTTCTGACTGACGATTTCACGATCGAGGACAACATCAACTACCAGCTTATCGAGAGCCAGCTGGCTATGTCAGAGCTCGCGCTTAAAGGCGCAAAGGCAAGCAACCTGCCCAGCATCGGAGGGTCAATCTATTACAACAGGACCGGGATGGGCGATGAACTGGCTCACATGCAGTACTTCCCCTATTCGGCCGTGGCTTTACAGATGCAGATACCCATTTTTGCCTCAGGGATGAGGAGCGCAAAGATAAACAAGGCAAAGATCAACCTTGAGAAAAGCCAGAACACCAAATCAATGGTCTCCGAGCAGCTCCTGATGCAGGAACGGCAGCTCAGGTACAACCTGCTCAACGCGAACGAGCAGTTTAAGAGCCAGAAAGCAAATATCGAGATCGCCGGACGTGTCCTTGAGAGCTTCAAAAACAAGTATAGCCAGGGGATGGCTTCCAGCCTCGACCTGACTCAGGCAAACAATAACTACCTCACGGCGCAGAACAACTACATCTCCGCTTTGATGAACCTGCTCCAGACCAAGGTGGCATTTGACAAACTGATGAACAAACTTTAACAGCAAACAACTATAAACCACAACACAATGAATCGCAAAATTTTTTCACTGATCCTTGCCGGAGGCATTCTGCTTGCATCCTGTGCCCCTAAGGAAAATAAGGCCGGAGCCGTTGCAGCTGGTGCTGCTGATTCAGTCGCCATACCCGTTAAGGTGATGCCGGTAAGCAAGACCACAATTGCCAGGACAATCGATTACACATCAACTATAATGGCATATGAGGAAGTCAACCTTGCACCCTCAACACCGGGCAGGGTTGATAAGATCTATGTTGAGGTAGGTGACAGGGTACAGAAAGGGCAGAAGCTCTTCCTTATGGACCGCACCCAGTATTATGCCAATATGATACAGCTTGCCAGCCTGGAGAAGGACCTTGCAAGGCTCGATACCCTTCTTAAGGTAGGTAGCGTCAGGGAGCAGCTGTACGACCAGACCAAGGCACAGTACGAAGTGATGAAGACCAATGTCGATTTCATGGAGGAGAACACTCAGCTTGAGGCTCCTTTTTCAGGAATCATTACAGGCAAGTACCTTGAGGACGGTGAACTCTATTCCGGTGCTCCCGGTATGTCCGGAAAGTCGGCAGTTGTAACTCTCATGCAGATCAACCCGGTGAAGATTGAGATCAGCGTCTCGGAACAATACTTTCCGCTCATTAAGAACGGTATGAAAGTAAATCTGACAGCCGATGTCTACCCTGACAAAAAATTCGAGGGTACGATCTTCAGGGTCCACCCCACAATCGATCCCATGTCGCGCTCATTCCGTGCCGAGGTGCGCATCAGCAACGGCAGTGAACTGCTTCGCCCGGGGATGTTTGCCAGGTCTTTCATTGACATGGGTGAACAGGAGGCAATAGTGGTTCCGGCCAATGCCGTCATGTTGCAGGAGGGCACCAACGAAAGATACATCTTCGTAGAGGAGAATGGCATAGCTGTAAGGAAAACAGTCACTCTCGGACAGAGGTTTGATGACCGCTTCGAAATAGCAGGCGGCAACCTGCAGGAAGGTGAAAACCTTATCGTTGAAGGCCAGGCAAGGCTCAATAACAACCAGAAGGTTGAGATTTCGAAATGACGATTAACAAGAGACAATCATAGAATATGAGCATATATTCAAGTGCAGTAAAGAAGCCCGTAACCACGATCCTGATCTTCGTCATCACGATGGTTATGGGGCTTTATTCCCTGACGCAGCTGCCAATCGACCTCTACCCTGAGATCGAGCTCCCGTTCCTCTCGGTTTACACGAGCTACCCGGGCGCCAGTGCGGCGGATATTGAAACCAACATTACCCGTCCCCTTGAGGACGCCCTCAACTCTGTCTCCGGACTGAAGGAGATGACATCAACATCAAGTGATAACGTCTCAATCATATTCATGGAGTTTGAGTATGAGTCAAACCTTGATGAAGCATCGAACGACGTACGAAGCTCCCTGTCATTCATCCAGAGCTTCCTTCCCGAAGATGCCGAGGATCCGACAATCTTCAAGTTCAACTCAAGCATGATGCCCGTTATCTTCTACGCCATCACTGCAAAAGAGAGCTACAAGGGACTAGAGAAGATCCTCGATGAGAAGCTTGTCAATCCGCTGAACCGTATCGACGGTGTTGGTAACGTGGGTCTGTCCGGTGTGCCGGGAAGGGAGATTTATGTAGAGGTTGACCCGAGGCGCATGGAAGCCTACAACCTTACTATAGAACAGGTGGGCAATGTACTCAGGGCCGAAAACATGAACATGCCGGCAGGTTACCTCGAGATGGGGAAGATGGATTACCCGATCAGGATACAGGGCGAGTTTGCTGAAAGTGACCTGATTTCGGATGTCATTGTTGGCAACTTTAACGGCAACAACATCTATCTCAGAGATATCGCCATAGTCAATGACACAATCAGGGAGACCAAGCTCGTGTCAAAGATCGACGGCAGCCAGGGTATGACCCTCTTCGTTCAGAAGATGTCAGGCGCCAACAGCGTCCAGATATGCCGTGAGGTAGACAGTGAGATACAGAAGCTCAAGAAGGATCTTCCAGCCGATATCCGCATCGATAAGATAATGGACACCTCGGAGTTCATACAGGGCTCTATCAACAACCTGACTGAGAC
>CAZHAI010000208.1:0-4375 GCA_964530645.1 uncultured Rikenella sp.
ATATAACGCATCATGTCAGTCTCACTGTGGTAGCTGTTGAAGGTGCGTTCCTGCATGAAGGCTGACTTGCGGTGGAATTTCTCTTCAATACAGAAGCAGTCGCACAGCGAAGTGACCTCTTCAGGCTTCTTTCCTGCAGCCTCGGCGAAGACCGAAACAATTGCATTGATCTCGCTGAGCGTTGTGACTTCGTCTGTGCTTATGACAGCGCAATTGGCACACGGATACCAGAGGTTGATGCCGTTCTTAACTGCAATCTTTTCGATCATATCCGATGTGAGCCCGGCCACAGCCTGAACGCGGATTGTGTCAAAGAACTGTTCGTGCTTTATTGTATAGCCCAGTTTCTTCAGAGCCCCGGCAAGAGTGCATGCCGTTGAGAAGATATGACGGGCAATGCGCTTCAGTCCCTCGGGACCATGATACTGTGCATACATTCCTGACATGGTTGCCAGCAATGCCTGGGCAGTGCATATGTTCGAGGTTGCCCGTTCACGCTTGATATGCTGCTCGCGGGTCTGTAGGGCCATGCGCAATGCCTGGTTGCCCTGGGCGTCAACTGAGACACCTATAAGCCGTCCCGGCATGTTGCGTTTCATCTCGTCCCTTGTGGCAAAAAAACCTGCATGCGGACCCCCATAACTCATCGGCAATCCAAACCGTTGATTGGAGCCGAAGACGATGTCAGCGCCCCATTCTCCAGGAGGCGTCAGAAGGGTGAGGCTCATCAGGTCAGCGCCCACACCCACGAGGGCTCCTGCACTGTGGACTTTTTCTACCAGTTCGCGGTAGTCACGTACCTCTCCGCAGGCGGCAGGATACTGAACAATCACACCAAACAGCTTTGTCTCTGGCTCAATGAGCTTATAATCAACAAACTGAATGTCTATCCCCAGCGGAGCGGCACGGGTGATGAGCACATCACGTGTCTGCCTGAACACAGAGTTGTCAACCAGGAAGAGGTTTGCTCCTGCCTTCACCTTATCACGTGAGCGTGCATTGAACATCATTATCATAGCTTCGGCGGCAGCCGTGGCCTCATCGAGCAGTGATGCGTTGGCAATTTCCATAGCCGTAAGGCTGGCTACCATTGTCTGGAAGTTAAGCAGCGCCTCAAGCCTTCCCTGCGAGATCTCGGCCTGGTAGGGAGTATATGATGTATACCATGCCGGGTTCTCAAGTACATTACGGATGATCACCGGAGGAACGGCCACACCGTAATAACCCTGTCCGATAAATGAACGGAACAGCTTGTTACGTTTACCCAGATCCCTTATGTGAGCAAGATATTCGGACTCACTCATCGCCGGCGGCAGATTAAGCGGCTTGTCAAGCCTGATCGATGCAGGCACAGTCTGTTCAATAAGCTGTTCGGGTGAATCAACGCCGATGGCCTTGCACATCACGGCTGCATCACTCTCACGCGGCCCGATGTGACGGTTTACAAAACGATCAGATGTCATATTATGTACGGTTGGTTTGTTGTCTGAAAGGAACGAAGCGAAAATAGTATAAAGGGAAGAACAAAAAAAAGCATATTCATCATGTTTGGTTGAAAAAGGGATTGTTCTCCACCTCTTCCCTGATGGTTGTATCAGGTCCGTGGCCGGGATAGATTACCGTCTCAGGAGGCAGGGCAAAGAGCCTCTCACGAATGTTTTCAATCAGCTGTTCATGGTCTCCTCCAGGCAGGTCTGACCTGCCGATGCTTCCTGCAAAGAGTGCATCGCCGGTAAAGACAACACCGTCAGCTTCGGAATAAAAGGCAATACCTCCGGGTGAATGACCGGGTACAGCAATTACCTGCAGGGTCATCCCTGCGACGCTGATCACCTGCCTGTCAAACAGGTACCCTTCAGGATCGGGCGGCGGCTCCATGGAGAGTCCGAACATAAGTGAGTGCCTGGGCGAATTCTGGTAGTTGTACCTGTCGCCCTCATGAAACCAAGGTCTCAGTCCGTATCTCTCAAGCATGAACCTGTTGCCGAAGACGTGGTCGAGATGGCAGTGTGTGTCAAGCAGCTTCACCGGTTTCAGGTCCCTGGCGGAAAGCATCTCTTCCAGCTTCAGCTCTTCGGCTCCGCCATAGCATCCGCAGTCAATGATCACACACTCCTTCCCGTTGCCTGAAATGATATATGTGTTAACCTGAATGGGCGAGAATACTGCCCTGTATATCTTCATAATGTCAGTTTCTGTCGTTACCGTTGGCTATACCCCTCAACATGGGCACAAAAACAAAGTATCCGTGTGTTGTGATCTCGTAGTCATCTTCTCCCCGGCGCTCGTAAAGTGTCATCACCTGTGAATCACGCTCTCCCTTGGGCACCACCAGCCTTCCTCCGATCCGAAGCTGTTTCAACAGTTTATCGGGTACCTCGGCAGTGGCTGCGGTGATAATTATCCCGTCATAAGGACCATATTGTGGTTGTCCCTCATAACCATCACCCAGGAAAAAGTGTATCCGGTAACCCAGGTCAGCCAGCATTATCTGTGCCTTCCGGTAAAGCTCCCTCTGCCGTTCAATAGTATAGACTTTTACTCCCATCTCTGCCAGCACGGCAGCCTGGTACCCTGATCCGGTCCCAACCTCGAGCACCTTATCCCTCTTGCCTACCTTCAGGAGCATGGTCTGAACAGCCACAGTGTACGGCTGCGAGATGGTCTGCCCGGCAGCTATAGGAAAGGCCTTGTCCTGGTAAGCATGCCTGAGGAAGGCGTCATCCATAAAGAGGTGCCGTGGCACCTTCCCCATTGCCTCAAGAACCCTTTCGTCACTGATCCCCTTGCTTCTCAGCTCCTCAATAAGCCTTTTTCTCTTACCTTTTGCCTCGAAGGTTTCCTCAATCATCTTCACATTAATTTGGTCTAAAAATAACAGATATCTTTGCATATCTCCCGTACAGTGTGATGAAAAAATTCGCCCGGACCATTAAGTTGTCATACATTTTAACCGATTTTGCCGGCTCGTCGGCAGCATGGGGACTCTTCTACCTGTTCCGGAAATACTTCATTGAAACGAAGTTATATAACGAGTACTTTCATATGGAACTGGGTGCCAAGTTTTACCTTGGAATCAGCCTTATTCCGCTCTTCTTCCTGGTTGTGTTCGCCATGGCGGGATTTTATTCAGATCCGCTGCGCCGTTCGCGGTTGCTTGAATTCGGCAAGTCCCTGGCAGTAACGCTGGCTGCAGTGGTAGTTCTTTTCTTTCTCCTCATTCTGGATGACGTCATAGGTCATTACTCAACGTATTACAAGTCTTTCGGTGTGCTCTTCCTCCTTGAGTTCATGCTCACATACATCCCGAGGCTCATAATCACCTCCGTCGTTTCAGGGAAAATCCACCGGCGCGAGGCAGGTTTCAGGACGCTTATCATAGGAAGCAGGGAAAAAGCTGCCAGGCTTATCAGTGAGATCAGGAGCGAAAAGATGCCTGCCGGTAATCTCCTGACCGGATTTCTTACAGTCAGCGGCGGCGGCAACAGGATGTCTGAAGATGATATCAGGCAGCTCGGAACGGCCGACGAGATCATAAGGGTCATCGAGGAGAATGAAATAGAGGAGGTGATACTGGCAATGGAAGAGGATGAATACGGCCTGGTTGAGGAGATTGTCAACACTGTCTGTTACCGTGATGTGGTTGTAAGGGCGGTACCCTCAATGCGGGGGGTCATTTCAGGGCATGTTGAAGCGGGGCCTATCTATGCCACACCGTTGCTGAGAGTCTCTTACCCTGAGATGCCGCGCTGGCAGTATATGATAAAACTGCTTCTTGACTATTCGCTTTCAGCGCTTGCACTCATTCTTCTGTCTCCGCTGATGGCTGTGCTGGCTCTCCTTATCAGGATTTCCGGAAAAGGCCCCGTCATCTTCATGCAGGAGCGTATAGGCATGCATGGCAAACCATTCATGATCTACAAGTTGAGGTCAATGGAGGAGGACGCCGAGTCTTCAGGCCCGCAGCTGGCAGTTAAAGGTGACACCCGGATCACCCCCCTTGGGCGGTTCATGAGAAAACACCGCTTCGATGAGATCCCCAATTTCATCAATGTATTACGGGGTGAGATGTCACTTGTGGGACCGAGGCCGGAGCGTAGCCATTATATTGAGCAGATCAGGGTGAAGGCACCGTGGTTCAACAGAGTGCTTGCGGTGAAACCTGGCATAACATGCTGGGGGCAGGTGAAGCTGGGATATGCATCCAACCTGGATACGATGCTTGAAAGATTATCGTATGACCTGCTCTACCTTGAGAATATGTCACTGTTCCTGGATATGAAGATCATCTTCTATACTCTGGGAACAATAATTAAAGGGAAAGGTCTGTAAATCAGTAGTAGATAGTTATCACCCAGTCACCCGGCTGATTGAT
>CAZHAI010000209.1:0-2732 GCA_964530645.1 uncultured Rikenella sp.
TGCATGCAGACCTGGTTATCAACTGCGGCGGCACATGGGCTGACAAGATCCTGGGCCTGGCAGCAGGTGAAAACAATCTTACTCACCACGTCAAACGTTCTGAAGGGATTCATATAATCACGAAGAAGATCGCCGGCCACCATGTGGTCTCAATACAGAAGGCTGACGGCGGTCATATGATGATAATGCCGTGGCGCGAACACTCTCTCATAGGAACAACCGACAAGGAGTTCCACGGCGATCCGGACGATTACCGGGTGTCAATGGAGAGCATTGATGAGATCATTGAGAACGTCAACAACAACTTCGGCAGGAAGATCTCCCGTGAGGATATTATCCACGCATACGGCGGCCTCCGTCCGCTGGTTGATGACCAGACGAAGGGCTCGTACGAAACCTCGAGGAAGTACGAGGTTTATGATAATGCCGCTGATGGCATCGGGGGGATGATAACCGTGGAGGGCGGAAAATATACAACCAGCAGGAGCCTCGCCCGTGAGGTGCTTAAAATGATCTCGGAGAAACTGAACAGGACACTTGCAGATTCTGTCTCCGACAATCTCTATCTTTCAGGATGCGAGATACGCGACATGAAGCAGTTCATGATCAGGCAGCATCTGAACTACAAAGATTTTTCCCGCAATACAGTGGAGTATGTCAGCAGGAACTACGGCACCGAGAGCCAGGTCGTCTTCCGTATTGCACGCAGTAACCCCAGGTTTGCCGAGGCGGTCACTCACGACGGAGAGATACTGGCCGAGGTGATCTATGCAATACAGTATGAGAGCGCCAAGACCCTCACTGATATTATGTTCCGGCGGACCGGGATCGGCACGTTGGGTAATCCGGGCAAGGTTGTGATTGAAAAAATCGCTGCTCTTGCAGCCGGTAATCTGGGCTGGAGTGACAAGAGGAGAGAGGAGGAGATTGCCTCGCTCATAAAGGTTTACGACTTATTCTGAAAATATGGAGAACGGGAACAGTTACCGTCACATTCTGAAGTGGGGAGACAAGAGAGAGGAGGGCATCAGCCATCATATGGCTGAAGTAATCAAGGAGAAGTTCGGCCTGTCGGATACGGATCTTAAAGTGAAACACCTTCCCGGAACTGAGCCTGTAAAGATTGAGAAGCGTTCCGGGCTTAAACCGGCGCAGCTGGAGCCCTTGCGGGGTATCTGCGGCAGTGAAAATGTCCTTACAGATGATCTCACGCGCGCGCAATTCTCATGCGGCAAGTTTTACGGAGAACTGCTTGATCTGCGCATGGGTCTTGTGCCGGACCCGCCCGATGCGGTTGTTGCCCCGCGCACACATGAGGAGGTTGAGAGGATTATAAGCTATTGCAATGGTGAAAAGATTGCCGTTGTGCCAGCCGGAGGACTCTCATCCGTCACCGGTGCAAACCGGGCCCCGCACGGAGGGATAGCCCTTGATCTGACAAAACACCTGAACAGGGTTCTCGCAGTAAACAGGACAAACAAGACTGTAACCGTTCAGGCAGGGATGTACGGTCCTGCACTGGAGGAGGAACTCAACCGGCAGGGTTACAGTTGCGGCCACTTCCCGCAGTCGTTTGAATATTCAACCGTGGGGGGCTGGATCTCGGCAAGGGGGGCAGGGCAGGCATCGACAGGCTACGGCAAGATCGAAGACATGGTTGTTGCCCTGAAGGCAGTGACTCCGGCAGGAGTGATTGAGACGAAAGATTATCCGCGGACAGCTCAGGGGTGGGACCTCTTCAGGCTCTTCGCAGGCGCGGAGGGAACCCTGGGAGTCATTACCGAAGCCACCCTGCACATATTCAACCATGCCCCGGAGAACACCGCCTCCGCCGCTTTCATCTTCAGATCATTTGCGTCAGCCGTTGAGGCAATGCGAAGGATCATGCAGAGCGAATGCGGCAAACCGCATCTGTTCCGTATCTCTGACCCTGACGAGACTGATATTGCATTCAAAACCAGCGGGTTCGACGGCACCTTCGCCGACAGGGCCCTGGAGATGCTGGGATTCAAGTCCGGCAGCAGATGCCTGATGTTCGCGACTGTAGAGGGTGAGCGCGATTTCGCGCGGTTCGTCCTGAAAAAGATCAAAAGAAAAGCCCGCGCAGGAAAGGGGATGTATATCGGAACCTCTCCCGTCAGGAAATGGCTTGAACAACGATATTCCAGCGCATACATGCGTGACCCGCTTATGGACCTGGGAATCATGACCGATACCCTTGAGACGGCTGTCACGTGGGAAAACCTGCTTAAAGTATGGAAGGCGGCCCATGATTATGTTGCACTCAGGCCAAAGGCATTCCTGATGATTCACATCTCGCACGTCTACGAGAACGGTGCAAATCTCTATTTCACCTTCCTGAGTCCCATGGAAAAGGGGAATGAGAGGCAGGATTTCACCGGGTTCCACAGGGGGCTGGTAGACACAATCCTTGCGAGCGGAGGCTCCATCTCGCACCATCACGGTGTCGGGAGGGTGCTGGCACCATGGATGGAGGGGCACCTGGGAAAAAACTCCATGGAGCTGATGATAGCAATAAAAAAACACCTCGATCCGGACAACATTATGAATCCCGGCGGCACTCTGGGGCTGATATGAGATTAATGATGAACTATTTGAATCCGTGCATTGTGCCCGGGTGCTGTAAACTGAACGAATAACTTACCTGATACCGGCCGAAAGCCGGAGCTATCCTGACCTGACCATGAAATTATCTGACGAGCTAATCCTGG
>CAZHAI010000209.1:2742-4346 GCA_964530645.1 uncultured Rikenella sp.
CCATCACGGCGTTGGAAGAGTGCTTGCACCATGGATGGAGGGGCACCTGGGAAAAAACTCCATGGAACTCATGAGGGCAGTGAAAAAGCATCTTGATCCGGACAACATTATGAATCCCGGGGGCACACTGGGGATGTCATGACATGAACATATAAATGATTGATTACCCGCGGTTTGTCGGGGTTGCTGTATACTGAACCAACAACAAACTTAATCCCGGCCACATGCCGGAGCAATTATAAACTGACCATGAAATCATCTGACGAGCTAATCCTGGCCATAGACTTCGGCACACAGTCGGTCCGCGCCGTACTCTCCGACCTGCATGGCAACGTACTTCATCTGACGAAAACAGAGATCGAGCCCTATTTTTCGGTGGCGCCCGGATGGGCTGAGCAATATCCTGAATACTTCAGGGACAAGATGTTTGAAGGACTGAAAAGATTCTTCACCGAGATGCCATATGAGAAGGAGCGGATAAAAGCCGTCACCCTGACAACGCAGAGATCGACCCTGATCAACCTCGACGCGGAGGGCAAATCGCTTCGCCCTGCGATATCATGGCTTGACCAGCGGCTGAGTGCAGTGGGTAAATACCCGGGGAAACTGATGGATATTGCCCTGCGCCTCGTCAACATGAGAGAGGCGGTTCATTTTGCAGTGAAGAACGGCGAGTGTAACTGGCTGATGCAGAATACCCCTGAAATATGGGAGAAGACAAACAAATACCTGCTGTTGTCAGGTTACCTGACCTGGGTGCTGACGGGAGAGTACAGGGATTCGGTAGGTTGCACGGTGGCATATCTGCCGTTCGATTATAAAACGCAGAAATGGACTGACAGGAAACACATGAACTACAAGATGTTTCCTGTTGACAGCGCCAAGCTGCCTGATATAGTCAAACCCTCTGAGGTTCTTGGACATATAAGCAGGGAGGCATCTGAGCTGACGGGTATTCCTGCAGGACTACCGCTTATAGCAGCAGCTGCAGACAAGGCCAGCGAGGTGCTGGGATCGGGTGTCATCACCCCGGATGTGGCATGTCTCAGCTACGGCACCACCGCCACGGTGCAGACAACACACAGCCGCTATCACGAGGTCATCCCCTTCTTTCCTTCCTACCCGAGCGCCGTGCCTGACTGCTACAATACAGAGGTGCAGATCTACAGAGGGTACTGGATGATAAGCTGGTTCAAGAAAGAATTCGGACTGAAGGAGATACAGATGGCCGAACAGACAGGCAAGCACCCCGAGACCTTCTTTGACGCTATGGTTGACGAGGTGCCGGCAGGTTCCATGGGCCTGATTCTGCAACCTTACTGGTCGCCCGGCGTCAAGGTCCCCGGTACTGAAGCCAAGGGTGCCATAATCGGCTTTGGTGATGTGCATACACGCGCACATGTGTACCGTGCAATTCTTGAAGGCCTCACCTATTCACTTAAGGAGGGTCTTAACCGGACGGTTAAACGAACGAAAATTCCGGTCAGAAGCGTGGTTGTGTCAGGTGGAGGCTCGCAGAGCAAACAGGCAATGCAGATCACGGCTGATATCTTCAACCTGGAGACATACAGGCCGCATACATATGAGACCTCGGCCATCGGTGC
>CAZHAI010000210.1:0-4329 GCA_964530645.1 uncultured Rikenella sp.
TTTATTATTTGTTTGTTTTGATCCATACAGTCATCTCCCCCTTGCCTCTGTTGGCCCAGGAGTAGTAGGGAACTGCCTTCACATGCTTCACGGAGCCCGTTGAATCAGTTACCCTGAATGCCAGTGTTCCGACGCCTTCAAGCAATCCTTCCTCAAAGCTGAATTGAGGCTTAATCCCCGGGTCTACGGTGACCTCCCTGACAGGACCGTTGTCTGCCTCCTCGAGGCAGTAGACTATCGGACCGGCGCCAAGAGCCACCCTGCCGCTGTCGGCCTTCACCTCATCACGCGCCCCGATAAACCGAGGTTCAATTGGAAGTGAGACCTCTATTTCATCTCCGCTGTCCCATTCCCTGTCAAGAAGCGCAAATCCCCTTACAATAGGAGCCTTTATCTTCTTTCCGTTGACCTTAATCACGACTCTTCCTGTTGCCGGGGTAATATACCGGTAAAGATCTCCGGCAAAAGGAGCATTGCCGGTCCATGCAGGAATCCTGATCCCAAAGACAAACCTGCTTCCGTCTGTACCGGGCTTCACGGTGACCTTCACATCTCCGCTCCAGGGATAATCCGTAACAAGGGTAAACTCTGCCTCTCCGGAAGGCGTTCTCAGGTATGCTGTTGACCCGATAAAGAGGTTAAGGTTAATTCCACCTCCCGTCTCAGACCATATATACTGTTTCATTGCCGGCATGAACCGTGCAATGTTTCCCGGGCAGCATGAACAGTCAAACCATCCGGCTCTCTCGAATCGTCCGTCAGACTCAAGCGGATTGGGATAGTAAAAGTTGCATCCGTCCTGCCCGATGCCTGATATAAGTCCGTTATAGAGAGTTCTTTCCAGCACATCGAGGTATTTCGCCTCACCGGTGGCTGAATAAAGTCTGTGGTTCCAGTAAACGTTGGCGACAGAAGCACATGTCTCGGTGTAAGCGGTCATGTTCGGAAGCTCGAAGGGCTCCCCGAAAGCTTCGCCGTGCTCTTTTGACCCTATCCCGCCTGTGATGTATATCTTTCCACCCGTGACATCTTTCCAAAGTATCTTCGATGCGTCGAGGTAGCTGTTGTCACCTGTAACCCTCGAAAGGTCTGCCATGGCTGTATACATGTATGCGCCCCTGACTGCATGCCCCACTGCCTCCTTCTGTTCCAGCACCGGGAGGTGCATCTGCAGATAGACCGAGTCATTGTAGACCTCAAAGCGTGATCCGGCGGGGTGTCTCAGATACTCCTCCTGCCTGCCCCTGACATCAATGAAGAACCTTGCCAGCTCCAGCCACTGGCTGTTGCCGGTTAACTCATACAGCCTTATAAGACCTATCTCAATCTCCTGGTGGCCGGGAGCTACCTCACGTAGGCCCCATCCAAACTCCGAAGCAATCAGTTCCGCGTTCTTGAGTGCCACATTCAGGAACCTGTTAGATCCGGTAGCCATATAGTGCGCTACGGCAGCCTCATACATATGGCCTACGTTGTAAAGCTCGTGACTTACGCGTTCATCAATCCATCTCTCCCTGCCTGCTCCCGGGGCCATGTTCACCGGGTCAATCGTGCGTGTTGTATAGAGGTATCCGTCATCCTCCTGCGCAGCGGCGATGAGGGTCACCAGGCTGTCGACGTAATTGCGGAGATCCGGGTCCGGCGTCTCAAGAAGCGAGTAGCACGCACCTTCAATGATCTTATAAAGATCAGAGTCATTGTACCTTTCTCCGACATGTTTTCCTTTTTTTAATCCTCCGGCTACGGCGAAGTTGTCAATGCGTCCTGTCTCCTCGCATTTGCCAAAGGCATAAGGAATTGTGGCTATCCTGTTTCTCTCGATGAGCGGTTTCCAGAAACTGTCATTAACCGAAACGGTCTGCAGTGGCGGAGTCACCAGCCAGCCTGACTGACTGACCTCCTGCACTGGTGCATTCCTGCCGCAAGAAGCAAGCATGGCCGTAAATAAAATTATTGCGGTTATTTTACTCATAATCGATTTATACATAAATCCCTGACCCTGTTGCCACATACCAGCTGCCACAGTCCTGACCCCGGTATCTCAGCCCCGGACCTCTTTCCTGATGAGCTTGAGCCTCTTCATGACGTCATTGGCACCGCGGCCGAAGTAGTCGTGCAGTATCCGGTATTCTGCAAAGAGCCTGTCGTAAACAGCTGCATTTTCCGGAACAGGTTTGTAAGTATTCTCCTTGACCTTGGCCATCACTGCTGCAGCCTCCTTTATGCTGTCAAAGCCACCTGCAGCCTTGCCGGCTGCCAGCGCCCCGAACATAGCAGATCCAAGGGCCGGTGCCTGCGGCGAACCGGAGATCTTTATCCCGCGGTTGATGACGTCGGCGTAGATCTGCATCACGAAGGGGTTCTTTTCGGCGATGCCGCCTGCGGCATAAAACTCATTGACGGGCACACCGTTCTCTTCAAAGGTTTCGATAATCATTCTGGTCCCGAATGCAGTGGCCTCGATGAGTGCGCGGTAAATCTCTTCCGGCTTTGTTCCCAGGCTCATTCCCGCTATCATTCCTGTCAGATCGACATCAACCAGGACTGACCTGTTGCCGTTCCACCAGTCCAGAGCCACCAGTCCACTCTCACCGGGCTTAAGCCGTGAGGCCTTCTCTGTAAGAAGAGTGTGCAGGTCAACGCCCGTTGCATCGGCTTCAGCCTTGTATTCCGCCGGAGTGCAGTTCTCCACGAACCACTGGAAGTGGTCACCCACGCAACTCTGTCCGGCCTCATAACCAAAAAATCCTTCGATGATTCCGTCCTCAACCACTCCGCACATGCCCGGCGCCTCCCTCTCAACCTCTCCCAGAAGCATATGGCAGGTGGAAGTGCCTATTATTGCAAGCATCTTGCCCGGTGAGGTAATGCCTACTGCGGGAATGGATACATGTGCGTCAACATTCGCCACTGCCACGGCGGTTCCCTCCTTCAACCCCGTCAGCTTTGCAGCAGCGGCGGTAATGGTTCCGGCCTTTGTACCGACAGGGAGCAGCTTGCGTGACAGCTTCTCATCTACAAGCCTTTCCATCTTTGGATGGAGAGCTTTGAAGAAATCATTGGAGGGATATCCCTCATGCTTGTGCCATATTGCCTTGTATCCGGCAGTGCACGTATTGCGGGTTTCAACTCCTGTCAGCTGCCACACCACCCAGTCTGCTGCCTCAAGGAAACGGTCAGCTGCCTCGTAGACCTCCGGGTCTTCATTGACGGTCTGCCAGATCTTTGGTATCATCCACTCTGATGAGATCTTGCCGCCATAGCGTTTCAGAAATTTCTCACCCCTCTCCTCTGCAATGGCATTTAGCCTGTTTGCCTCATCCTGGGCTGCATGATGCTTCCACAGCTTGATCCATGCATTGGGTCTGTTCCTGTACTTTTCCAGAAAACAGAGAGGAGTACCGTCACCCTTCACCGGCAACACTGTACAAGCTGTGAAGTCAATTCCGACTCCGACCACCTGTTCGGGCTCCACCATCGCCATCTTCATAACCTGAGGTATTGTAAAGCTGAACACATCCAGGTAATCCTGAGGATGTTGCAGTGCCCAGTCAACTCCCAGCGGTGTACCGTCAGGCAGCTTCTCATCCATGACACCGTGAGAATATTCATGGACGGCTACTGCAACCTCTTCACCAGTAGTTGTGTCAACTATTACCGCTCTGCCCGACAGGGTACCAAAATCTACTCCAATAGTATACTTATGCATGTCTCTCTTTTGATTATTTCTTTTTCTGACCGTAATAGGCATTATTGCCGTGCTTGCGCAGGTAATGCCTGTCAAGCAAATGTCTGTCAATCTCTTGCGGATCCGCCAGGCTGACCGACAGAACTGCCATGCGCGCCACTTCCTCGAGGACAACGGCATTATGAACTGCCACAGCCGGGCTGGCGCCCCAGACAAACGGGCCGTGAGAGGCCACAAGGACTGCCGGCATTGTCATGGGATCCCTGCCCTCCAGGGCCTCGGCAATCACAAGGCCTGTATTGTATTCATATTCATTCTCCGTTTCATCCGGCGTTAATCTCCGTGTCACCGGAACCGGGCCGTAAAAATAATCGGCGTGAGTCGTGCCCAGACAGGGTATCGGACTGCAGGCCTGAGCCCATGCTGTTGCATTTGTGGAGTGGGTATGAACCACCCCTCCTATCGCAGGGAAGGCCTTGTAAAGAGCCCGGTGAGTGGGAGCATCGGTTGACGGTTTGAGAGTACCTTCTACAACGCGCCCCTCCAGATCGGTCACTACCATATCACCGGCAGTCATCTCATCATATGAAACACCTGATGGCTTGATAACCATAAGTCCCGATGCCCTGTCAATACCGCTG
>CAZHAI010000211.1:0-4324 GCA_964530645.1 uncultured Rikenella sp.
TCCCATGACAGAGGTTGGCCGTAGGCCATAAAGCATTGTAGATGAAGGCATTCCCCAAAAACCCTGGCTGCAGGCCATATAGCATTGCAGATCAGAAGCGTACATGATGACGAAGGTAGACCATCAGGCTGTCATTGTCACACTATTGCCCACTGCCTACTGCCTGACCCCGGCAGCCTCCTGCAGCTTCCGGATATCCAGCTTTCTCATCTTCATCAACGCCTCCGTCACCCTGGGCGATTCAGCCATTAATTTATCAAGCATCGAGGGCACAATCTGCCAGCTTACACCATACCTGTCTTTTAGCCAGCCGCACATGCTCTCCTCCCCGCCGTCGGCTATGAGCCCGAACCAGTGCCTGTCTATTTCCTCCTGGTCATCGCATAAAACAACAAGGGAGAGCCCTTCAGTGAATCCGAAGGCGTGAGGATAAGAGCTGTCCATTATCATGAGCAGGTATCCGTTAAGCATGAATTCACCGTGCTGAATGTTTCCGGGAGTCTCACCCTCTGCACCGGAGTATCGCAGCATTCCGCGCGGCTGGGAATCAACGAACAGTGAGGTGTAGAACCCGACAGCCTCCTCAGCCTTGCCGTTGTTCCTGCCGGCAAACATAAGGGTGGGAACCACTTTCTGAATTATATGCTCAGCCTGACCGGTGTAAAGCTGCCACGAGACACCGTAGCGGTCCTCAACCCATCCGTATTTCGGGCTGAACGGGTACCCGTCAAGAGGCATCAAAGCCTTCCCGTTTTCGATCAGTTTTGAGTAGAGACTCTCTACTTCGCCCTGCGATGTGGTAAGATACATCAGCGAGATTGACGGATTGGGACGGAACATGTCGCCGCCGTTCAGCAGCATTAGCTTCTGACCGCTGATTTCAAGCATGACAACCACGGCATTTGCGTCAGTGATTTTCGTATCAGGGAAAATTCCGGCATAATATTCCGCCATTTCGGAGGCGTTGTTGTTACACCATACGGAAGGATAAATTGTGTTGCTCATCGTTTTTTTGTTGAGGTTATTGTCTTTATCTCCCTCAGCTTGAACTGAACAATTTTTCTTATCAGACCATATGGAACAGGTTTGTCAAGGGGAAACTGAATCGCACCTTTGGATACCCTGTAATCCTTCAGTTCCTCACTGAATGCAACATTCGCAGAGGGAGTGGCATAGAAGCCGAGATGGCTTTTGTTCAGGGCGAAGTATACAAGCGGTTTCCCGTTGAACTTAAAAGCAGGCATTGCATAGCTGATTGACTCAACCGCACCGGGAGCAGCTTTTGAGATTGCAGTCCTTACCTTCAGGAGCAGATCCTGCATCTCCGGGGGCCGGGAGGCAATGTATTCATCGATACTTACAGGAGGCTTTGTATGCATGAGAATTTCATTTTTGTCATTTACGCAGGTTCCAGACGGAACATCTTAAATATAAACATCTGTCGCTTAATAATTGTTGATCCGACTGTTAATTTAAGATCTTACATCTGCCCTTTCAATCCTCCTTCAGGCTGATGTTTTTTTTGCATAGCCAGACACATCTGATTACCTTTGCAGAGTTTAAGGGGAGGGATTGTTTCAAAATGAAGAAGGGCAATTATTGCCACATCTTGCCTACGGATAAGACGCCGGAGGTTGTGTTTGATGCTGAGGGGACACTCAGCATAAAAGGCAGGGCTATGGCCCTCAACAGGACTGCCCCATCCGACAAACTTCTGGATTGCATTGACAAGTACCTTCAGAATCCCGCAAGAACCACAACAATCACAATATCCCTTGAGTATCTGAACAGCTTCGGGACTCAGATAATAGTTGCCATTATCAGAAAACTTTCGGTTGTGGTACAGCAGGGGAAGATCCTTGTTGTCAAGTGGTATTATGATGTTGAGGATGATGATATTCTGGAAAGGGGACATCACATTGCGGAGACGTTTGATATCCCTATAGAATTCATCCCCATTAAGGACACCTCCCTGTTCACCTGAGACGTGCCCTTACCGGCAATGATCTCAGACGAAAGCCCCTTCTTCAGTTCACCCGGGCGCTTACCGGCCAGTGATCTGAGATAAACACTCCCTCTTCAATCACCCTGTGCGTCTTATGTGTCAGCGCCTTCATGCCGCTGCGGACGAAGATGTAGTCAATCCTCCCCTCGCCGGGCTCATCATTCCAGCCGTTGAATGTGTATGACTCTCCGGCAGGCGGAGTCTCTGTGATAAGGTAGCTATCTATGGCAAATCCGCCCTCCCTCATCCTGTCAATTGCAAGGCTTTCCGGCAGTGCATTGAAGTCTCCGGTGATCACAAATTTATTGTCCCCTGCCAGTTTTCTGACCATGCCAAGCAGCACACCCGAACTCATCACCCTGGCCGAGTCGCTTATATGATCGAAATGAGTATTGAAGAACAATAATGTATCCTTCTGCACCTTGTCAAAGAGGCGGACCCATGTGGATATGCGTGTCAGGGCCGCTCCCCACCCGACAGACCCGGGTACATCGGGGGTGGATGAGAGCCAGAATGTGCCGTCATCAATTCTTTCGAACCTGCCCAGTCGGAAGAATACCGGGCATGCCTCCCCTGCACGGAAGCCGTCGTCACGCCCTGCAGCCACCGACCCGTAGCCGGTCAGCGCTGAGTCGAGGTACTGATACTGATGCCACAGAACCTCCTGCATGCCAAGAAGGTCAGGTATCTGATCATTGACAAAACCTGCAACAATGGCGGCACGGTTAGGCCATGCGTTGATACTGTCCCGCGGAGTGTCCATCCTGATGTTGAATGTAATCACATCGATGGCAGGGTCATCTGCCGTAACACATGAACATAAAAGAATTGCTGAAAGGGCAGCTGCGATAAGCGATCTAAGCATATATTTGAAGTTTGTTTGTAAACAGGGTAAAGTTACTTTAAAATTTACATTATGTCGAGGAAACGTACCATTGCGGAGATCAATGAAAAGATCCTCAGCGGGAAGGCGGTTGTACTGACAGCCGGGCAGGTTGCGGCCATGGGCCGCGAAGCAAGCGCTGCTGAGATTGCGGAGAAGGTTGACGTCGTCACCACCGGCACCTTCGGACCGATGTGTTCGTCGGGCATGTTCATCAACTTTGGTCATACCGATCCGCCTATGCGCATGGAGAAGATCACACTGAATAACGTCCCCGTCTTTGCAGGCATAGCTGCCGTTGACGCCTACATCGGAGCCACGGAGACGGCGTTGCCTCACGACCAGTACGGAGGCGCGCATGTAATTGAAGAGCTTATAGCGGGAAAGGATGTCATGCTGCATGCTACGGCAAAGGGAACCGACTGTTACCCGCGCACTGAGGTAAAGACCCTTATTAACAAGGGTACCGTCAACGAGATGATAATGTTCAACCCACGCAACGCATACCAGAACTACAACGTTGCGGTGAACAGTACCACCAGGATGAAGTACACCTATATGGGAACGTTGCTCCCGTCGTTCGGCAACGCCACCTTCTCAACCTCAGGTGAGCTCAGCCCGCTGCTGAATGACCCCGAAATGCGCACGATTGGGATCGGCACCCGCATCTTCTTTGGAGGTGCGACGGGATACGTTGCATGGCACGGTACACAGTTCAACACCGGCAAACCGGTCAATGAACACGGTGTTCCTGTTGGCAACTCGGCCACACTGGCACTCATAGGCAATGCGAAGGAGATGACTACACAGTTCATAAGGGCGGCGTACTTCGAGAAGTACGGAGTCTCAATCTTCATCGGCGTGGGGATACCCATCCCGGTGCTTGATGAGGATATGGCACGAAGGGTCATGGTTCGCAACAGCCAGATACATACCAATATACTCGATTACGGAACACCCGGGCACGATGCTCTTGGACGTATCGATTACAGGTCGCTCTTCTCCGGCGAGATAACCCTCAACGGGAAGAAGATCCGCACTGCACCGCTCTCCAGCGTGAAGGTGGCGAGGGAGATTGCAGAGACACTCCGCCGCGAGATCGAATCAGGCAGGTTCCTTCTGACGGCCCCGGTGGAGCAGTTCACGAAGACATCCGGGCTCAACAACCTGGAAATAAGACTTTGACTTCAAATATTAAACGCTATGAAAAGCAGGAGATTTGTGCTGACCTTCCCGCCTGAGGCGACGGGTGAGCCTATTACATATAACCTCATCAGGAAGTTCGACATCATGGTAAATATCGTTAAGGCCGATGTCACGCCGGGCCAGGTAGGACACCTGGTTATGGAGATGACCGCACCGTCGAAGGTACTGAAGGAGGGGATGGAATACATGAAGCAGCAGAACGTGGAGTGTGTTCCCATTGACCGCAAGAT
>CAZHAI010000212.1:0-4324 GCA_964530645.1 uncultured Rikenella sp.
GTCTTATGTCAACGAAATCGGAGATTTGTTGAAAGAATGTGATGAGACTTCCAAAATGCTAAATGGCCTTATCAGAAAACTCTCAGAATTATCCAAAAAACCCTAAATCACTACTGCCTATTGCCTTCTGCCTATTGCCTGATATTCAATTCGTCCTGTTCCTATACTTCGCTGCCCCAAGCTCCTCATTCGCCTTTACGATCTTCTCCTTCAGGCTTTCCTTGTATGCAATGAGTTTCTCCATGACTGCCTTGTCCCCCGTGGCGATCATCTGCGCTGCAAGAATGCCCGCATTGAGTGCCCCGTCGATGGCTACGGTGGCAACCGGTATCCCGGGAGGCATCTGCACAATGGCAAGCAATGAATCCATACCGTCAAGCGAGGCTTTGACCGGAACCCCAATGACCGGAACCGGCGTCATAGCAGCAATTACTCCTGGCAGATGGGCTGCCATACCTGCGCCGGCAATGATGACCTTTATTCCTCTCCCTGCAGCTCCGCGGGCAAACTTTTCAACCTCGTCAGGCGTCCGGTGCGCCGAGAGGGCATTTATCTCAAAGGGTATCGACATACTGTCAAGAAATTCCGCAGCCTTCTCCATCACCTTAAGGTCGGAGGTGCTGCCCATTATGATGCTGACGGACGGATTCATACTCTCTTTTTTAATGTTAAGGCACTGTCAGAGGCAAAAATACGCTTAAAATTTGTAATTTAGCGGCCTCAACCAGCTCGACAATGAATGAGATCACAGTACTTGACAGAGAGTTCTCGGTGTACATCACCGAAAACGAGATACAAAGCCGTATAACGGCCCTTGCGGAAAAGATCAACGAAGACCTGGCAGGGAAAGATGTGCTCTTCTTCGGTATTCTCAACGGCGCCTTCCTCTTTGCCGCTGATCTCTTCAGGCAGATCACCCTCCATTCCCAGATATCCTTTATCAAGCTGGCATCTTATGAGGGAACAAGCAGCTCCGGCAAAATCAAGGAACTGATTGGCTGGAACGAGGATATCACAGGAAAGACCGTCATTGTCCTTGAAGATATAGTAGACACCGGCAGCACCCTTGAACGCATCATTGGCGAGCTGACACTCAGGAAAGCAGTGGAGGTCAGGATATGCACCCTTCTATTCAAACCCGAAGCTTACACGAGGGACTTTCCGATTGACTACATCGGTTTCGAAATACCCAACAACTTTGTGGTGGGATATGGCCTTGACTACGACGGTTACGGCCGTAACCTGAAGGCGATTTATAAACTCACAAAATAGTTTTAAATGATAAATGTTCTTATGTTCGGCCCTCCCGGCTCAGGGAAGGGAACGCAGTCGGTGACTCTTGCAGAGAAATATAACCTCCTTCATCTTTCAACCGGAGACATGCTCAGGGCTGAGCTGGCAGCAGGCACCCCGCTGGGTAAAAAGATGGAGGCTATAATGGCCTCAGGTGAGCTTGTTCCCGATGATGTTGTGATAGCAATGATAGCACATAAGATCGATGTCACAACCGGTAAGGCCGGTTTCATCTTTGACGGTTTCCCCCGCACTGTGGAACAGGCAGAGGCCCTGCAGAAGATGCTGGAGGAGAGGGGTATGAAGATTGACCTGTTGCTGGTGCTGGAGGTGAATGATACCGAACTGACAAACCGTATGAAGAAGAGAGCCCTTGTTTCAGGCAGGGCTGATGATGCCGATGAGGCAGTCATCAACAACCGCATAGCCGTTTACCGTGCCAAGACAGAACCGGTGATTGAATTCGGACGGAAGGCGGGAGTCTCCAGGAGCGTTGACGGTGTCGGATCAATTGATGATATCTTCAAAAGACTCTGCGGGCAGATTGAAACAATAATTTAGCTGATGGGTGATACCAACTTTGTCGATTATGTAAAAATCTTCTGCCGCTCTGGCAAGGGAGGTGCGGGGTCAAGGCACCTCAGACATGAAAAATCCAACCCCAAGGGTGGACCCGACGGCGGCGACGGAGGCAGGGGAGGCGATGTCATTATCAGAGGTAATTCACAGCTCTGGACACTTCTCCATCTGAAATTTACGAAACACCTGTTCGCCGGTCACGGCGGTTCCGGGTCATCAAACCAGAGTACCGGTGCTGACGGGAAAGATATCTATGTTGATGTCCCTCTCGGTACTGTGGTCAGGGAAGAGGAGACGGAAAAGTTCATTTTCGAGATAACCGGCGACGGCGAAGAGAAGATTCTGGTCAAGGGTGGCCGCGGTGGACAGGGAAACACCAAGTTCAAATCAGCCACCTTCCAGACACCCCGATTTGCCCAGCCGGGCGAACCGGCTATTGAGGGATGGTTCATCCTCGAGCTCAAGGTACTGGCAGACGTCGGACTTGTCGGCTTCCCCAACGCCGGTAAATCGACTCTGCTGTCAGTGGTGAGCGCCGCGAAGCCCAAAATTGACAACTACCCGTTCACAACTCTCACCCCAAATCTGGGGATTGTGAGTTACCGCGACGACAAATCGTTCGTGATGGCAGACATTCCCGGAATCATTGAAGGTGCTGCCGAGGGCAAAGGGTTGGGTCACAGGTTTCTGAGGCATATAGAGCGTAACTCCGTACTTCTCTTTATGATCCCCGCAGATACGGACAATGTGGTAAAGGAATACAACATCCTCGTAGAGGAGCTGAAGAAGTATAACCCTGAACTGCTGGACAAGGAGAGGGTGATGGCGATCTCAAAGGGCGACCTGCTTGATGAGGAACTTACTGCCGCCATGAGACCGCTGCTTCCCAATGACATTCCTGTGGTTTTCATCTCCTCTGTCACAGGGACTGGTATCACAGTGCTTAAGGATATGCTCTGGCGAGCCATAAACAGCTGATTATGATTGAGCTGGACCGCGATATATTTCTCATTCTCAATTCGCTTAACACCCCATTCCTTGATCAGATCATGCGGGTTGTGAGCATGAGGGTGGTCTGGATCCCGTTCTACGCAGTGATGGTCTGGCTACTGACAAGACGGTACGGTAAACGCGTATGGATCCCGCTGGTGCTTGTTCCGGTTCTTATAGTAATCACCGACCAGGGTTCAGGCCTGCTGAAAAACCTGTTTGAACGACTGAGACCCTGTCACGAGCCCGACCTTGCGGGGCTGGTTCATACTGTGAATGGCCGTTGCGGAGGGATGTACGGATTTGTATCGGCACATGCTGCAAACAGCTTCGGCATTGCAGCCTTCACCGCACCGCTGATCAGGAAGAGGTGGTATACCTGGCTGGTAGTAGTATGGGCTCTTCTGGTCTCCTATTCAAGGATCTACCTTGGAGTGCATTACCCCGGGGACATTATCGGAGGAGCACTTCTTGGAATTTTGGCAGGTGCAGGCCTTGCATGGGTTGCATGGGAAATGGATAAAAACATAAAGCAATGAATATTCTCAAGTCACTGTGGGTATGGATTTCGAGCATCACGTTCGTCCTGCTTGCATTCCCCGTTGCACTGATTCTATGGCTTCTGGCTCTCGCATTTGACAGCAGGAGGTTAATGAACAACCGGTGGATGGTCATCCAGGGAATCGTTCTGACAAAGATGAGTCCTTTCTGGAAGGTGATAGTGGAAGGCCGCGAAAAGATTGACCAGAAAAAGGCGTATATAATCATCCCGAACCACCAGTCGCTGCTCGATATCGTTTTCTTCAACATGCTTCGCCATCGTCTGAGGTGGGTCTCCAAGAAGGAGATTTTTCGCGTGCCGGTGGTTGGATGGGAGATGAGGATGGTCAAATACATCGAACTGATCAGGGGCAACAAGTCAAGTGTAATCAGGATGATGGAACAGTGCGTCGAGTCATTGCAGGATGGAATCTCCGTGGTCATCTTCCCGGAGGGTACAAGGACGCTTACCGGAGCCATAGGAAAGTTCAAGACAGGAGCCTTCCAGCTTGCAGTCAAAACCGACAAGCCCCTCCTGCCAGTGCTTATTGACGGCACAGGTGAGATCATGCCCAAGAAGGGTGGCATCATCTTCAGAAACAGGCGGATAGTGAGGATCAGAGTGCTCGATCCGATCTTCCCGGGGCAGTTCGGAACGGGTGATCCTGAGGAGCTGGCCACAAGGGTGCAGGCTCATATGGTCATTGCCATGGACCAGCTGCGAAGCGGGAAGTGAATTACTGCCGACAATGCTTGATCGCCTACGGCGAACTATCCTTTTGTGTCATTCCTTCTACAATGCTTGATCGCCTACGGCGAACTATCCTTTTGTGTCATTCCTTCTACAATGCTTGATCGCCTTCGGCGAACTATCCTTTTGTGTCATTCCTTCTACAATGCTTGATCGCCTTCGGCGAACTAT
>CAZHAI010000213.1:0-4295 GCA_964530645.1 uncultured Rikenella sp.
TTTTTTCTATTTTTGTCATCTGTATAACTAAATATTTGCTGATGAAAGGCATTATTCTGGCCGGTGGATCCGGCACCAGGCTTCACCCGATCACGGAGGCCATCTCCAAGCAACTGCTTCCGGTCTATGACAAACCTATGATTTACTATCCGCTCTCGGCGCTGATGCTTGCCGGCATCCGTGACATACTCATCATTTCAACCCCCCGTGACCTGCCGAGTTTCAGGGCGTTGCTGGGAGACGGCACAAGGCTGGGGATGAAGTTCTCCTACCGTGAGCAGCCATCCCCTGACGGGCTGGCCCAGGCTTTCATAATAGGTGAAGACTTCATCGGAGATGACAACGTATGTATGATCCTTGGTGATAATATCTTCTACGGCCAGGGCTTCGGCAGCATACTCAAGCAGGCTGCCTCACTCACCGGCGGAGCAGTCGTCTTCGGCTATGCCGTCAACGATCCGGAGCGATACGGTGTTGTGGAGTTCGACGCTGACATGAAGGCTGTAAGCATTGAGGAGAAACCGCTCAATCCAAGATCAAACTATGCCGTCACCGGCCTCTATTTTTATGACAACACAGTGGCTTCACGGGCCCGAGGTCTCAAACCGTCACCCCGGGGAGAACTCGAGATAACTGACCTGAACAGACTCTACCTCACTGAAGGAAAACTTGAGGTAAAACTGCTCGGCCGAGGGATGGCATGGCTTGATACAGGCACATTCGACAGCCTGCTGCAGGCCTCCAACTTCATTGCAACACTCGAGCAGCGGCAGGGTCTGAGCGCCTCCTGCATCGAGGAGATAGCCTACAAGAACGGCTTTATAACAAATGAGCAGCTGGTTGAGCTTGCCCGGCCACTTGCAAAGAGCCAGTACGGGCAGTATCTCCTCAAAGTGGCAAAAGAACAGGTCTGATCATGAAAGTACACAAGACAGAATTTCCCGGTTTGCTTATTATAGAGCCCGATGTTTTCAATGACACAAGGGGATATTTCTTTGAGAGCTATAACAAACTGAAATACAGTAATAACGAGATCGAATACGAACCTGTCCAGGATAATGAATCGAGTTCCTGCAGGGGTGTGATACGTGGCCTTCACTACCAGGAGGAGCCATTCGCACAGGCCAAGCTCATCAGGGTCATCGAGGGGCGCATCTATGACGTAGCACTCGACATAAGACGTGGCTCACCCACCTTCGGAAAGTGGTTCGGACTGATAATCGATTCCGAGAAAAAGCTGCAGTTTCTAATCCCGAAAGGATTTGCACACGGCTTCTCAGTTCTGAGCGAGAGGGCAATTGTACTTTATAAGTGCGACAACAACTATTCAGTTGCTCATGAGAGAGGCATAAACGCCATGGACCCTGCCCTGGGGATAGACTGGATGATCAGGGACGAGGCACCGGTCATCAGTGCTAAAGACCTTAAACAGCCTCTTTTTAAGGATATGTCAACGAACTTCATCTTCAGTGAATGACAACCATACTGGTTACCGGCTCTTCAGGACAGCTAGGCAGTGAAATCAGGGAGAGATCTGCCCGTTACAGCGGCTACGAATTTATCTTCACCGATACCGGCGAGCTTGACATCACCGATGCTGAGGCCACGGCCGCATTTATTTCTGCAAATAATCCCTCCTGGGTAATCAACTGTGCAGCATACACTGCCGTCGACCGTGCCGAGGATGATGAGGAACTGGCTACAGTCATTAATGCCAGGGGTGTTGAGAACATTGTAAATGCCCTTCAGGGAAGTGATTGCAGGCTAATACACATATCGACAGATTATGTTTTTGACGGCACCAGCCCGGTGCCCTACAGTGAGGAGGACATCCCCTCTCCTGCCTCCGCCTATGGACGGAGCAAGCTGGAGGGAGAAAAGGCAGCAATACGCTGGCCCGACACAATGATTATAAGAACGTCGTGGCTATATTCCTCCTATGGCAACAACTTTGTAAAAACAATACTCAGGAAGGCCGGATCATCACAGAGCCTGAACGTTGTCTTTGATCAGGCCGGATCACCCACCTATGCAGCCGATCTGGCTGCAGCAATCCTGGATGTAATCAGCGGAGTGATCCGGAATAACCACAATTTTGTTCAGGGGATATTCAACTATTCGAATGAGGGTGTCTGCAGCTGGTTTGACCTTGCCTGCGAGATAATCAAAGAGGCAGGATCGCCCTGCGAAGTCATTCCCGTCAGGAGCTCCGCCTACCCCTCAAAGGTGAAGAGGCCCGCATACAGTGTCCTTGACAAGACCAGGATAAGAGAAAGTTACAACCTCTCCATTCCGCACTGGCGTACCAGTCTTATAAACTGCATCTCAAAAATCAACCGGATATGATCAACATCGAAGAAATCAGGAGAAAAGCCACCGCATGGCTGGGTGAAGAGTTTGACGAAGCCACCCGTCAGGAGGTGAAGCACATGCTGGATCACGACGAGAAGGCACTGATTGATGCCTTCTACCAGGACCTCGAGTTCGGCACCGGGGGGCTCCGCGGCATTATGGGCGCCGGGACAAACAGGATGAACCGCTATACCCTCGGGATGGCGACACAGGGTCTGTCCAACTACCTTAAGAAACATGCAGCCAACCCTGCATCAATCAAGGTTGCAATTGCCCACGACTCCCGAAACAACAGCAGCTACTTCGCAAAGGCGGCTGCCGATATCTTCGTGGCGAACGGTTTTACGGCGCTGCTCTTTGAATCGCTCAGGCCTACCCCCGTGCTTTCTTATGCAATCAGGATGCACGGCTGCGATGCCGGCGTGATTATTACCGCTTCCCACAACCCCAAAGAGTATAATGGCTACAAGGTGTCGTGGAATGACGGCGGCCAGGTAGTCTCGCCTCACGACAAAGGTATAATTGATGAGGTTCGCAGCATAACCTCAGTCTCTGAAATCGCCTCAGGCGGCGATCCAAAGAAGATATTGACGATTGGTGACGAGACAGACAGGAAATATATGCAGGAGGTGCTGAAGCTGAGAATCAACCCTGAGATTATTCAAAGAAATTCAGGCATGGGAATCGTCTACACACCCCTTCACGGCACAGGCTATAAGATGGTTCCGGAAGCACTTGCAATGTACGGATTCAGGAACATCCACTCAGTGCCTGAGCAGAGCATTACGGACGGCAATTTCCCGACACTCCGCTCCCCAAATCCCGAGGAGCCTGACGCGCTGGCAATGGCGCTTAACCTGGCAAGGGAGAAGAATGCCGACCTGGTGATGGCAACAGACCCCGATGCCGACCGGCTGGGAATCGCAGTACGGAAACCCTCCGGCGAGTTCGTATTGCTGAACGGCAACCAGACCGGGGCTCTGCTTACATGGTATATAATCTCACAGAAAAAGAAAAATGGCGCCCTGAAGGGCAATGAATACATAATTAACACAATCGTTACATCCGACCTGCTTGACCGGATAGCCGAAAAGAACGGGGTCAAGTGCTACAATGTGCTCACCGGGTTCAAGTACTTTGCCGAGCTCATGCGTGATCTCGAAGGCAAAGAGAAGTATATTGGCGGCGGCGAGGAGAGCTTCGGGTACCTGCCGGGCGATTATGTAAGGGACAAGGACGGCGTTGCCTCCTGCGCTCTGATTGCTGAAACTGCAGCGTGGGCGGCTGACCACGGCAAATCGCTATGGGAGCTGCTGCTCGATATATACGCTGAGTACGGCCTCTACCGTGAGAAGCTTGTCAATGTTGTAAGAAAAGGCGCCGAGGGTGCCGCCGAGATAAAGGCTATGATGGAAGGATTCCGTACAGCTCCCCCTGCTGAGATAGCAGGAAGCAGGGTTGTGAAGCTGGATGACTATCAGTCATTGGTCTCAACCGATCTTGTCACCGGTAAAAAGACTCCGCTGAAGCTTGAAAAATCAAATGTCCTTCAATTCTTCCTGGCTGACGGCACCAAGATCTCCGTCCGCCCCTCCGGTACCGAGCCCAAGATCAAGTTCTACTTCAGCGCCAACACCTCGATGCCTGTTATCGCTCAGTTCGAATCACTCTGGAAGGAACTTGATGAAAGGATTGACCTGGTTGTGCACGACATGAAATTATAGGAGGCAATTGGCAACAGGCAATAGGCAATAGTGAATTTTGCTACCGGCATGTAGTTTTCGACAAAATGCAACTCTTAACTATCTGTATTACAGAAAACTCCACTACTGCCTCTTGCCTATTGCCTACTGCCTATTCTCCAATTATCTTCACCAGCACACGTTTCCGCCTCATACCGTCATATTCTCCGTAGAAAATCTGTTCCCACGGGCCGAAATCAA
>CAZHAI010000214.1:0-4294 GCA_964530645.1 uncultured Rikenella sp.
GCGCAAGCTGAAGCATATGCAGAATGTGATAAAGAATGAAGGGCTCTCCACACAGTCGATGAGTGACAATATCGAGGATTTTGAGGAGGTGCCTGCCTATGTGCGCAAGAAGATCGCTATCCACAATGCCAGCAAGGCGGCGGGGAGCAAGGTCTCCAGGTTCACACTGGCGCTGGATGAGGATAACCAGCCGGTCATCAGGGAAAACAATGCATACCTGAATGACAATGTAGACTGATTTTGTTTTTTGCCATTATATGGTTGTTGTTCACCGGGCCGCCCCGACATACGTGTCATGGCGGCCCTATATTTATGTGGGATGGCGGGGGTTATATACTGCTTCTACAATGCTTGATGGCCTACGGCCAAGGATTGGTGTTTTGCCGTGCTTCTACAATGCTTGATGCGCTACGCGCAACCACGATGGGGGGTATGTCCTGCTTCTACAATGCTTGATGGCCTACGGCCAAGGATTGATGTTTTGCCGTGCTTCTACAATGCTTGATGCGCTACGCAACGCTTCGCCGTAGGCGATAAAGAATTGTAGAATGCAGAATATCAATATGTTATTTGGTCGTAGACCATTCAGCATTGTATGCCGCTCACACCACACCACATGCACCCCTCCACCATTTTTTATCACCGCACTCCCACAACCCTGCCGCGGTGTAACTTTTTGAGTAAATTTGCCGGTGATGCGCAATCTGCTTGTATATATCGTACTTCTAATCCTCCCTGTCACACTCGCCGGGCAGGAGCCCGATACAATCAGGGCGGTTAAGAGGGACACAGTCGTTCAGGTACTGCCGGATACCCTTGTAACTGCAAATCAGCAGGACCGGCAAGACATAGATAACCAGAAAGATACATTGTCAGCCGGAATCCGCCGCGAAACTCCTCCGGCATCAGGCCGTCAGCCGCGCATCCGTAAGGAGCCAGCAATAAACTGGTCTCCCGTAACCGGTCAGGATTCCACATTTACCGAGGGTTCAAGGCAGTGGACCCTATCTCCCGACTTCACCACGGAGATAGCCGTTCCGCTTGACACCGCCTTCTCTCTATTCAACCGTTACAGGGTGGCAGACAGATATTCCGATTTCAATGCCTATACCGGTAACTACGGTCTTCCCCTATACCAGATCAACTTCTTCGACCGTGAATGGCAACCTGACCGGTTTCTCTACGCGCACTATCTGCCTTTCATGTTCACTCCGGCCAATACTCTCTTTCTCAACACCCACGTCCCATTCACCGAGTTGAAGTGGTCAAACGGCGGCGCACGCAGCAAGGCAGAACAGACCTTCAGGATCAGACATTCCCAGAACGTAAACAGATTCATAAACTTCGGACTTGTTTACGACATAGTCTACAACATCGGCCAGTACACGTATCAGAAGGCAATTGACAAGAATTTTTTGCTTCACGCGTCATACAACGGCAGCCCTTACACAGCATACTTTTCCACCGGGATTAATAACCACGAGTCGGCAGAGAGTGGCGGTATGATCACAGAGGATGATCTCGGCATTTATGCGCCGGAGACTGTTCCATTCATCCTCAATAATCTGAACAGTGCCAAAAACACACTGAATAACCGCTATGTCATGCTTGTGCAGAAATATGCCCCGGGCAGCAGACGTGACACTGTAACCGGAGAGGTGACCAGAAACAGTCCCGTCACATTCTCGCATGTCGGCATCCTGGAATGGACAAAGCGGCGGTATCTGGATCAGTATCCCAATTCGGAACTCTATGATACTGTGATGATAAGTAGCAGCAGAACAGCCGATTCGCTGCAGCAGAGGATCTTGTCGAACACCTTCAGGATCGATTTTTCCGCAGGGCGAACAGACCGTTTCAGGATCGGTGCCGGAGCAGGGATCAGGAGCGAGCTTCGCACCTTTGGCCAAATAATGCCCGGTGATTCACTGACGAGACCTGATACGGTCAGAAGCAAGATGAGCTCCCTGGTTCTGACAGGTAAAGTTTTCAACAATATCGGCTCGAAATTCGGGTGGAGTGCCTCCGGTGACCTCTGGTTTCAGGGTTACAGGGCCGGCGATTTCATCGTTGACGGCCGCATCTACAAGGAGTTTGAGACGCGTCAAAAAGGGATGATCACCTGGGACGCCACAGGCACAATCGCAAGCTATACGCCATCCTTCTGGTATAGCACATGGGGTTCGAACAACTTCGCGTGGAAGTTTGACCAGAAACGTGAGTTCAGGCTTTTAGCCGGCTCCTCGCTGCAGTGGCCTGATCTAAAGATGAGTCTGAAATTCAACTACGCCATTGTTGATAACTTTATACGTATGGGATTAGGTGCTTTTCCGGCTCAGCATGAAGGCGGTCTGTCAGTCCTTGCGCTTACCGCGAAAAAGGAGTTTGTGGTGTGGAAACTGCACCTTGACAACACCGTTCTGCTGCAACAGAGCACAAATATCAATGTTATTGACCTTCCGCTGGTTACGGCACGCAGTGCCTTCTTTATTGACCATATTTTCAGGTTTAAGGCCACCTCAGGTGAGCTCTATTTTCAGATTGGAGCCGAGGCCATGATCCACACTCCTTATTATGCCCTGAAATACATGCCCGCAACTGGCAGATATTTTAGCCAGGATGAGTCAAAGACCGGTAACTATCCGTTTGTCAACGCTTTCCTAAACCTCAAAGTGAAGAGGACCCGGATCTTCATCATGGCTGACCACCTGAATTCGGGAATGACAGGTTATGAGTACTTCCTCGTGCCGGGTTATCCGCTGAATATCAGGATGATAAGGTACGGCCTGGCGTGGACTTTCTACGATTAAAAAAAAAGTGTTATCTTTGCAGCGTGAACAATACCGGTAGAGGGTTGTTTGCTTTGTAGAACTAATTTTTACATATTGAGGAAAGTTGTAACGTTCTTATTTATTTTATTTCTGTCAGTTATCTCCTGCGAAACGGAGAACAGAATGGTTTACACCAATTCGGTTCCCGCTCGTGACCTTGACATAATCCTCGCCGAAGGCAAGATCAGGGCGGTGACGAATGTAAACCAAACGAGCTACTTCATATATAAAGGAGAGCCGATGGGCTTTCATTTCGAGTTACTCAAGAAATTCGCGGATCATCTGGATCTTGAACTTGAGATAATTACGAGCAATGATATAGATGAAGCCCTGGGATATCTCCAGTCGGGTGTTGCTGACCTCGTAGCCATCGGGCTATCTGTCAGTGCAGACCGGAAAGAGATGATGCAGTTTACCGAACCCCTGATTCAGGCGCGCCAGGTTCTGGTGCAAAGAAATCCGGGCGGATGGAACAGGATGACAGCAGATGAAATGGAAGGTAAGCTGGTCAGGAACCAGCTTGATCTTGCGGAAAAAACCGTCTACGTACAAAAAGGATCTTCATATGCTCAACGGCTCTATACAATGGAGCGCGAGTCGGGTATTGACATAGGTATAATCGAAGTGCCTTATGATGCCGAGGAGCTCGCACGTCAGGTTGCACGCGGAGAGATTGAATATACGGTGTGTGACGATTATATGGCGAACATTATCCAGTCACTTTATCCCGAACTTGACCTGGCTACCCAGGTGAGCTTCCCGCAGAATATTGCGTGGAGTGTGAAGAAGGATGGTACCGATGCACTGGTTGAAGAGCTGAACAGCTGGATCATGGGATTCAAGACCACGAGGGAGTATGCCAGGCTCGAAAGCAAATACTTCAGCGGATCACGCCCGGCAACCATTGCCGGTTCGGAATACTTTGCCACTATAACGGCGGGAAAGGTTTCTCCTTTTGATGATTTGATAAAGAGTTGCAGCGAGAGCATCGGATGGGACTGGCGCCTTGTTGCAGCACTGATATACCAGGAGTCGAGGTTCAACCCTTCGGTCATTTCACCTCGCGGGGCATATGGCCTGATGCAGGTGATGCCTGAGACAGGGGAGCACTTCGGTTACGATGTGACGCGCTCGGTTGAGAATAATATCCAGGCAGGCATAAGTTATATCAGGATGCTGGACGGTCTGTTCGACGACTGGGTGTCCGATCCCGACGAGAGGGTGAAGTTTATCCTGGCCTCGTACAATGCAGGTTATGGTCATGTGATTGATGCCATAAAGCTGGCCGAGAAGAATGGTCTTGATGCCGGCAAGTGGGAGGATAATGTGTCACTCTTCCTTGAGCGCAAGTCAGATCCGGCCTTTTATGATGACCCTGTCGTGAGGAACGGCAAACTCAGGGAGGGCGTGCAGGTCAACGCATATGTCACGGATATTCTGAAGCGCTACGAGCACTACCGGAA
>CAZHAI010000215.1:0-4285 GCA_964530645.1 uncultured Rikenella sp.
TTCTGAAGCTCGGTGATTGAGTTGCGGGCCGACTCCTTATACCTGACTATAACGTCATATTCATCACCGAACTGGCGGAGGCGTGTGGCAGTCAGTCCGTCTACGCGGTTACGTACGGCAGATGATACCTGAGCAGTGGTGAGGCCATACCTGAGGAGCTTGTCCTGGTCAAGGATTATCTGGAGTTCAGGTTTCGACTTGTCACGGCTCACATCTACGTTCGTCGCACCCTGGATCTTTTTGACCCTTTCGGCCAGCTGTTCTGCCAGCAGGTTGGTCTGCGTGATATCATAACCATATATCTCGATATCAACCGTGTTGCCACCACCCATGGCTCCCATACCTCCTGCCTGCGAAAGTACAGAGTAGTTGATTACCTCAGGCATCGGAGCAATTATCTGCCGTATTTCTTCGGCAACCTCTTCTGATGATCGCTTTCTGTCTTCAACATCAACGAGTGCAATTGTGTAAGTGATAGTATGTGTCCCGCCCGAGCTGAAAAGTGCTGTGAATCCTCCGCTGTCGTCGGTTCCTGCCGACATGGAAATGAGCTTGACTTCGGGGATCTGTTTCCTGACAATCGAATCGATCCTGTCAGCAACCTTTTCGGTCTCAGAGACTCTTGTTCCTGTCTGAAGCTCAACTGTGGCAGTCACCTGTGATTCGTCGGCTGAAGGCATGAACTCCGTACCGATAAATTTGAAGAGTAACATTGAACCGGCAAAGATCAGAGTTGCGCCTATAATGACGACTTTCTTGTGATGCAATACCCATGAGAGCGTCCTCACATAGAAGGCATCAAGCCTTTCAAGGATTTTGTGAACCGAGCCGTCCCAGGTCCAGATTGGTGCGTCCTTTTTTACGGGCCTCAACCTCAGCAACATTGCACTAAGTGTCGGGGTCAGGGTAATGGCTGCCACGGCTGACATTATAATAGTTATTGAAACAATCCAGCCAAGCTGTGCAAAGAGTACCCCGGTCAGCCCCTTGACAAATGTCAGAGGCAGGAAAACTGCAACAACTGTCAGTGTGGTGACTATAACCGCCAGCCACACCTCGTTGGTGGCGTAGATTGCAGCCTCACGCGGACGGCTTCCCCTCTCAATATGCCTTGTGATGTTTTCCAGCACCACAATGGCGTCGTCTACAACCATACCGATGGCTATCGAAAGCGACGAGAGCGAGATTATGTTGATGGAGCTTCCCGTCAGGAGTATGTAAATGAAGGCGACGAGCAGTGAGATTGGTATTGTAAGGATTATTATGAGCGTTGCACGCCACCTGCCCAGGAAGAAGAGGACGACCAGTACCACAAACAACCCTGCAAACATCAGGGTCTCCGTCAGGTTGTTGATGGAACCCTTGATGAACTCGGAGGTATCCATTATCTTCTCTATGCGGATATCGGGGGGAAGGCTTTTCTGAAGCTTAATTATCTCGGCATCCACCTCACGGCAAACCTGCACCGAGTTGGCGCCTGACATCTTCTGTACAAAGAGGTTCATTCCCTGTTTGCCATCTATCTTGGAAACCAGTTTTGACTCCCTGATAGTGTCATTGACTGTGGCGATGTCACGCAGGTAGATGTTGTTACCGTTGTAGTTGCCTACTATCACGTTGGCAATGAGGTCGCTCTCGGCAAACTCACCCTGTATCCTGATCGGGTAGTCGGTCTTGCCCATCTCCAGGTATCCGGCCGGCATGTTCAGGTTCTCAGCCCTCAGAACGTTGCCTACCTGTTCGATTGTAAGGTTATAGGCTTCCATCCGGCGGGGATCAACCTCTACGTATATTTCCCTTCCCGGAACACCTGCAAGCCCGACGTTACCCACACCCTCAATACGGTTCAGCGGGTTAACAAGCTTCTCGTCCAGTATCTTCTCGAGCCCCATGTAGCTCTCCTCCGCTGTGATAGCGTAGAAGATTACAGGCATCATGCTGGAATTGAACTTGAAGATCGTCGGATCTTCGGCGTCTTCGGGGAGGAAGCTTTCGACGAAAGCCAGGGAGCTTCGCACATCGTTTGACGCTTCATCGAGGTTCGTCTCATATTCAAATTCCATGAAAATGACCGAGACGTTGTCGCTCGATGTGGAGGTCATTTCCTTCAGTCCGGAGACTGAGTTAAGGGCGTCCTCAAGGGGGCGTGTAATGTTCGTTTCAATATCCGCCGCACTTGCTCCGGGGTATGTCGTGTAAACCGACAGGAACGGGATCTCCACCTCAGGGTAGAGGTCAATTGGCAGCTGCGTCAGAGAATAAAGCCCAAGGACAATCGTGATCACGAAGATCAGTATCGTGGTCACGGGCTTCTTTACTGCACTGGCATATATACTCATAATTCTATGATTGTCAATCGTTGGTTATTATTCTGATACCTTGACCTTCTGGCCGTTTTTGAGGCGCGCCTGTCCGTCGGTGACAAGGTTATCACCTTCCCTGACCTCGCCGCCGGCGAGCTCGAAGCGGTCGTCAAACCTCTGTCCCAGGATTACTGTCTTTCTCATTGCCACGCCGTTTTCAACGACGAATATGTACCTTTCATTGGTGCCTTCCTGCATCAGCACTGCGTTGGCCGGAACCACGATGGCCTCATCCTGTCCCATGTCAATGAATGACCTGGCGAACATGCCGGGGCGAAGGAGTTCACTGCCGTTGCTGATGCGTACCTCTGCACTGAATGACCTTGACATGGCATTAATTGTAGGATGAATCCGGAAGATGGTCCCTTCGAAGGATTTATCAGGGTAGACATCAGCCACAACGCGTACCTTCATCCCGTTCTTTACCTGGGGGAAGTACTGTTCGGAGATGCTGACAATTATCTTCACGGGATTGATCTGCATCAGCGTTACAACGGCGGCCTTTCCCGACATGCCGGGTGCTCCGGAGTAGAGCTCACCCTCCTCGAGGTACCTGCCTGTGATGATCCCCGTGAAGGGAGCCTCAAGCAGTGTGTTCTCCTCCATGAATTCGACGGTTGTCTTCATCACTTCATACTGTGCCTTTGTCTGGTCATAGAGCTGTTCCCTGACGCTTCCCACCTTGAGCAGGGTGTCAAGTCTGGCAAGGTCCTTTTCAAGGTTTGCCAGCTGAATCTTGTTTGCGTAATACTGCGTACGGTCCATCAGGAAGAGCTTCTGCCCCTCCTTCACCCTGTCACCCACTTCGACGTAGATCTTGTCCACCCTGCCGGGAGTTGAGGGGGCGAGATTAACCTCCTCATATGCCTGGATTGTTGATGTATAGTCAATTGTACGTGCTATAGCGGTTTTGGCTACCGGCATCACCCTGACGGGGATAACTGCTGTTGAATCGGCAGCCCCGGCTACGGCGGCTCCGGTCTTTTTTTCCTTCGGGGTGCATGATGCAAGCAGGATGCCACCGGTAAGGATCAGTGAGATAATTGTGCGGTTCATCGTATTCTGTATTATTATTGTTTTCTGTTATAGTTTGTTCATCAGTTTGTCAAAAGCCACTTTTGTCTGAAGCAGGTTCATCAGTGCCTGGATATAGTTGTTCTGGGCAGTCAGGTAGTTGTTGTTGGCCTGTGTCAGGTCAAGGCTGGAGGCCATCCCCTGGTTGTACTTATTCTGATAGCTTTGCAGTACCCGGCCGGCAATCTCTATGTTTGCCTTCTGGCTCTTGAACTGTTCATTCGCGTTCAGCAGGTTGTACCGCAGCTGCCGTTCCTGCATCAGCAGCTGCTCAGAAACCATTGATTTTGTATTGAGACTCTTCTCAAGGTTGATCTTTGCCTTGTTGATCTTCGCACTTCTCAGTCCGGAAGCGAAGATCGGAATCTGGAGCTGCAGAGCTATTGCCGAATAGGGGAAATACTGCATGTGTGCCAGTTCATCACCCATACCTGTCCTGTTGTAATAGATAGTGCCTGCGAGACTCGGGAGGGCACCTGCCTTCGCACCTTTAAGGGCAAGCTCTGACATGGCAAGCTGGCTCTGGATAAGCTGGAAACTTATATTGTCTTCAAGTCTGAACTCATCGGCAAGAAGGGCTTCGACGTCAATCTGTTCTGTAATCCCGTCAAGGCTGTCGGTAAGGGTCAGCTCCGTGCTTGCCGGAACCCCCAGGAGGAACCTTAACATGTTGTGATTGACCTCCAGGGAGCGGAGCATTGACGACCTGGAATTTTCAAGCATTGTGACGGTCGATTGCATCTGATCCACATCGGTAGCTTCAGCCATTCCAACGCTGTACATTGCCTTTGTTGATGCAAGTATAGCATTCAGGTTTTCGAGGTTCCCGTCCACGACTTTCATGGTCT
>CAZHAI010000216.1:0-4284 GCA_964530645.1 uncultured Rikenella sp.
TCCATAACAAGATCGCGCTGATGAACGAGCTATCGAAAATCAGGAGGGTTATGGAAAAGGTCATTCCGTCGGCGCCGCACGAGGTGCTGCTCGTTCTAGACGGATCAACCGGCCAGAATGCCTTTGAACAGGCGAAGCAGTTCACTGCAGCCACCGATGTAAATGCATTGGCAATCACTAAATTAGACGGCACAGCAAAGGGTGGTGTGGTGATAGGTATTTCTGATCAGTTCAGGATCCCCGTCAAATACATAGGGGTGGGCGAGAAGATGGAGGATCTGAGGATCTTCAACCGGCATGCCTTCGTAGATTCACTCTTCAGTAACCGTACCTGATGAAGAAAAACAGGGTAAATATCGTAACCCTGGGCTGTTCCAAGAACACAGTCGATTCACAGAAGCTCATGCGTCAGCTTGAGGCTGGTGGATATTCGGTAACGGCTGACTCTTCCGGTCCGGCTGACATTGTAATCATAAATACATGCGGATTCATTCATGATGCGAAGGAGGAGAGCGTCGACACGATTATTAAGCATGCCGAAGCTATACGCAGAGAGGGCCATGGCAAGCTGTTCGTGATGGGATGTCTCGTGGAGAGATACCTCAATGAACTGCAGCATGAACTGCCTGAAGTGGAAGGATGGTTCGGGGTGAACAGGCCCCAGGATATCATCTCCAGACTGGGACTGGCATACAGGCAGGAGCTCAACGGCGAGAGGATCCTTACCGGACCGTCGCACTACGCCTACCTGAAGGTATCGGAAGGGTGTGACAGATCATGCGCATTCTGCGCCATACCTGACATTCGCGGAAGATACATCTCTGCTCCTTTGGAAGAGCTGGTTGATGAAGCCCGGATCCTTACCGGCCGCGGGGTTAAGGAACTTATACTCATTGCACAGGACCTGACGCTTTATGGCACTGACCTGTATGGCAGACAGATGCTTCCCGAACTTGTCAGCCGGCTGTCGGACATAGAAGGACTGGGGTGGATTAGGCTTCACTATCTCTACCCCTCTGATTTCCCGATTGAGATATTGGAAATGATGCAGGATAACCCGAAGATATGCAGGTATATAGACCTTCCGATACAGCACATCTCTGACACCGTGCTGAAGATGATGAGGCGGGAACATGACAGCGCAGGGACACGCCGGCTGCTGAATGATATCCGCCGCATGGTGCCTGACTCTGCAATACGGACAACTGTAATTGCGGGCCACCCGGGTGAGACTGATAAGGAATTCAGGGAGCTGCTCGACTTCATCAGAGAGTTCCGGTTTGACAGGTTGGGCGCATTCCGCTATTCGAATGAGGAGAATACCCACGCCGCCCTTAATTACCCTGATGCAATTTCTGAAAAAATCAAGGAAAAAAGAGTGGCAACGATAATGGAGTTGCAGCAGGAGATATCCGCGGCAAGGAACGCGGCGCTGACCGGCAGTATTGTCAAAGTTATTGCCGACAGGAGGGAAGGGTTGTTCCTCGTGGGACGCAGTCAGCATGATTCGCCCGAGGTTGACCAGGAGATCCTGATCACAGGGGCCGGAAAGATTGAACCCGGCACCTTCATTGATGTGAAGATAACCGGGTCCACCGAGTTCGATCTGTATGCGGAAATAGTCTGAGAGTCTGAGGTTCTTGCAGTCTTGAGGTCTTGCAGTCTTGCAGTCTTGCGGTTAATAGACTGACTGTAAACCATATATCACTACTGCCTACTGCCTACTGCCAACTTACTCACTGGTCTCCTCCTCAGCCGGCTCCTCCTCATCCTTCTTGCCAAGGACTTTGAACGTCAGTTCCTCCTTGCCCTTTGAATATCCTGCGCTGATTACCGCTCCTTCGGTCACCGCCGCCTTGATTATCACTTCTGCAAGCGGATCCTCAAGATATTTTTGTATTGCCCTTTTGAGCGGCCTGGCACCGTACTGAACATCAAATCCGCGGTCTGCCATGAAGTCGCGTGCCGGCGTGCTGAGCCTTATCTTGTATCCCAGCGCCCCGATCCTGTCGAACAGGCCCTTCAGCTCGATGTCGATGATCTTGTCAATATCCTCCCTGGTGAGCTGGTTGAACATTATCACATCGTCGATCCTGTTCAGGAACTCGGGTGCAAAAGTCTTCTGCAGAGCTTTCTGGAGAATGCTCTTATTCTGTTCGTTACGGGTTGTCCTCTTTGTCGAGGTCTCAAAACCAACACCTGCACCGAATTCGGTGAGCTGGCGCGTGCCGATATTGGATGTCATTATGACTATCGTGTTCCTGAAATCGACCCTGCGGCCCAGGCTGTCGGTCAGCTGACCCTCGTCAAGCACCTGCAACAGGATATGGAACACATCCGGGTGTGCCTTCTCAATCTCGTCGAGCAGCACAACTGAATAGGGCTTGCGGCGCACCTTCTCGGTTAGCTGTCCGCCCTCCTCGTAACCCACGTATCCGGGAGGCGCTCCCACAAGGCGTGATACGGAGAACTTCTCCATATATTCGCTCATGTCAACCCTGATCAGGTTGTCTGTTGTGTCGAAGAGGAACTTCGCCAGTACCTTCGCCAGTTGTGTCTTTCCCACGCCGGTAGGACCCAGGAAAATGAATGTCCCGATCGGTTTGTTCGGATCCTTCAGTCCTGCCCTGTTACGCTGTATCGACTTGACTATCTTTGCAATAGCCTCATCCTGTCCGACAATGCTAGTCTTCAGCTCCTCGGCCATCTGGAGCAGTCGGGTGCCCTCGGTCTGTGCAATCCTCTGGACCGGTACCCCGGTCATCATTGCAACAACCTCTGCAACCTTTTCTGCATCAACCACCTCGCGATTCTGTGCAAGCTCCTTCTCCCAGCGTTTCTTTTCGCCATCAATCAGGTCAAGAATATCTCGTTCCTTATCGCGGAAGCTGGCAGCGCGTTCGTAGTTCTGATTCTTTACGGCGCTGCTCTTTTCCTTCTTGGTATCCTCGAGCTGTTTCTCAAGGGCAAGGATCTTCTCCGGTACAACAATGTTGGAAATATGCACCCTCGAACCAGACTCGTCAAGGGCGTCAATGGCCTTGTCCGGCAGGTTTCTGTCACTTATATACCTGTTGGTCAGTTTTACGCATGCCTCAATAGCATCGGGAGTGTAGCTGACATTATGATGCTCCTCGTAACGCTCCTTGATATTGTTTAGAATGTCAATCGTCTCCTCGATAGAGGTAGGATCGACAAGGACCTTCTGGAACCTGCGTTCGAGAGCTCCGTCCTTCTCAATATGCTGACGGTACTCGTCGAGTGTTGTCGCCCCGATGCACTGTATCTCACCGCGTGCCAGTGCAGGTTTGAGCATGTTGGCAGCATCAAGCGAGCCGCTGGCTCCGCCGGCGCCTACGATTGTGTGTATCTCGTCAATGAAGAGAATTATGTTGTCATTCTTTGCCAGCTCGTTGAGGATGGCCTTCATCCTCTCCTCAAACTGTCCCCGGTACTTCGTGCCGGCGACAATGGAGGCCAGGTCAAGTGCAACAACCCGCTTGTTGAAGAGTACCCTCGAGACGTTCCTCTTGGTTATACGCAGGGCGAGGCCCTCCGCGATGGCTGACTTGCCAACGCCGGGTTCGCCGATGAGCACAGGGTTGTTCTTCTTGCGGCGGGAGAGGATCTGAGCAAGACGTTCTATCTCGCGCTCCCTTCCCACAACGGGATCAAGCCTGCCTTCCTCGGCAGCCTTCGTCAGATCGATGCCGAAGTTATCGAGCACCGGTGTCTCCGATGAGGGGCGCTGAGCCTGCTGGCCTCCCTGCTGAGATTTTCCCGGGCCTGGATTGGAAAACATACTTTCGTCATCCTCATCGCGCGGAAAATCTGCCTGAGCGGCCGGATTTCCTGCCTCGACTGCCTTTTTGACCAGACTGTAATCTATGTCGAGCTCAGTCAGGAACCGTGTCACCAGGTTGCTCTCATCACGGAGAATGGCCATTAACAGGTGTTCTGTATCTATTACTTTGGTTTTAAGCGCCTTGGCTTCGATATGAACCAGCCGGAGCACACGTTCGGTGCTCTTGAGAAGCGGCAGTATGTCATTGTCAGCCATGACCACAGGCTTGTCGGCCTTGATGCTCTTTTCGATCGATCCCTTGAGCATCAGCAGGTCAACACCGTTATTTAAAAGAATGTCAACAGCAACTCCTTCGCCCTCGCGGAGGATTCCAAGGAAGAGGTGCTCAGGGCTGATATGGCTGTTGCCAAGCCTGATAGCCTCCTCTTTGCTGTAACCAAGGATATCATTGACTCTCTGTGAGAAATGTGCGTCCATCA
>CAZHAI010000217.1:0-4276 GCA_964530645.1 uncultured Rikenella sp.
CCCAAGGTTCTTGAAACCCATGCAGGAATAGTTGCTGCCAAGGTTACAGCTACCTACCCGGAGAAGTACTTTGACAAGAACACCACGTTGAAGATCACCCCGGTCCTTTCATATGAAGGCGGTGAGACAGCATTTGACGAACTGCTCTTTGCCCAGGGCGAGAAAGTTCTTGCAAACAATAAATCTGTTGCATGGACAGGCGGCACCGTTAACTGGTCAGGTGACGTAAACTACATACCTGAGATGAAGGTGTCTGAATTCCTTCTTCGCGTTGTTGCTGAAAGAAAAGGTAAAACGCTTGAATTTGAACCTATAAAGCTTGCTGACGGCGTAATTGCCACTTCTACGCTTGCCGAATATCATGCAATGCCTATATCTCTTAAAGACAACTATCAGCGCATTGTTCCCGAGCAGAAGATGGCTGATATCCTTTATGCAATCAACAGGTCTGACATCAGGTCATCTGAGCTGAAGTCAGCTGACATCCAGGCTCTCAAGGATTACGTTGCCCTTGTGATGCAGAATGAAAGGATGGAAGTCAAGGGTCTTGTAAACAGTTCATATGCTTCACCGGACGGTCCTCTCACACTCAATGAGAAACTCGCCGATCAGAGGGGCAAGGCAGCTGAGAAGTATCTCCAGAAGGAATACAAAAAGATGCCTGAACTGACACAGCTCTTTTCAACCCAGACCACTGCTGAAGACTGGGATGGTTTCAAGGCTCTCGTACAGGAGTCCTCCCTGACCGACAAGGAACTCATCCTGAGAGTTCTCTCAATGTATCAGGATCCGGTCGTTCGCGAACAGGAGATCAAGAACATGGCAACAGCATATGAATCTCTTGCAAAGGATATTCTTCCTATGCTCAGAAGGTCAAAACTTGTTGTTGATGTTAACCTTATCGGCCTCAATGACCAGGAGATCCTCGCAGCAATCAAGAGTGATCCTTCAACACTCAGCCTCGAGCAGATGCTTTATGCTGCAACCCTGACCGAAGATCCCGCAGAGATGCTTAAGTATTACACTCTGGCTACCGAGAAGGAACCCAAGTGTTTCCGCGCATGGAACAACGTAGGCTGGGCACAGCTTCAGATGGGCAAGGCCGATGAGGCCCTCGTAGCCCTCGAAAAGGCCAAGGCTCTCAAAAATGACGACGTCGTTAAGAATAATCTGGGTTTTGCCGCCCTGCTCAAAGGTGACTATAAAGCTGCTGCCGAGTATTTCAACTCAATGTCAGCCGCTACCCCCGAATCAAAATTCGGACTCGGAACCCTGGCAATTCGTGATGGCAAATATGACCAGGCTGTCAACCTTCTTGGTGAAACACCCACGATGAACCTTGCACTTGCTCAGCTTCTCAAGGGCGACATAACCAAGGCCAAGACAACCATGGATGCAGTCAAACCTTGCAAGTGCGGCGCTCCCTCATACCTGAAGGCAGTCATAGCAGCACGCCAGGACAACAAGGACGGCGTTCTTAACGCTCTCCGCGAAGCTGTCGGCTACAACAGTGACTGGAAGAACTATGCAATGACAGACCTCGAGTTTGCGAAGTATTTCACAGACGACGCTTTCATCGCATTGACGAAATAGTTAAATACTCATTACAAAAAACCCCGTCCGCCAGTTGGCAGACGGGGTTTTTTATTACATGGTGCTCCGGGTCCGGCCTGCCAGCTCCCACAGGACTATCCCCGCACTGACAGCTACGTTAAAAGAGTGCTTGGTGCCATACTGCGGTATCTCCACGCATGCATCCGACAACGCCACAACCTCCTCACTCACTCCTTTTATCTCATGACCGAAAACAAGAGCATATCTTTTGCCCGGTTCCGTCACGAACCGGTCGAGCGGGACAGACCCGGCTGCCTGCTCTACAGAAACAATGACATAACCCGTCTGCTTCAGCTCCTTAATTGCGGCGGCTGTGTTTTCAAAATACCTCCAGTCAACCGATTCTGTTGCCCCCAGCGCTGACTTGTGGATATCCCTGTGCGGAGGAGTGGCAGTGATGCCGCAAAGCCATATGGCTTCTACCAGAAAGGCATCGGCAGAGCGGAAGATTGATCCTATGTTATTCAGACTCCGGACATTGTCCAGGACAATGAGGAAAGGCGATTTCCCGGAGGCTTTGAATTCCGCGACACTCTTTCGGTTCAGCTCATCGTTTGTCAGCTTCCTCATTCAGAAAAATTTTAGCGAAATTAATTATAAAAAAAGAGTAAATTACATACCTGATTGACACATGATGTTATTCCAACCTCTGAGCTAAACCTGATCTTATCATGAATATCCACGAATACCAGGGAAAATCCATTCTTCAGGCACACGGTGTTGCCGTACAGGAGGGGTTTGTTGCCGAAACAGCTGAACAGGTCGCAATGGTGGCTGAAGAGCTTAATAAGAAGTACGGAACTGAGATCTATGTTATAAAGGCCCAGATCCACGCCGGCGGCCGCGGCAAGGGGGGGGGAGTGAAGATAGCCCGTTCACCCGGCGAAGCTGCTGAGGTGGCCTCTCGCATGCTGGGGATGACCCTTGTCACTCCGCAGACAGGCCCGGCAGGGAAGGTGGTTCATAAGGTGCTTGTTGCCCGGGATGTGTACTATAAGGGAGAATCAGAAATAAGGGAGTTTTACCTGTCCCTGTTGCTTGACCGCAGAAGGTCAGCCTATGTTGTTGTCTACTCCACTGAGGGCGGAATGGATATCGAAGAGGTTGCCGCACGCAACCCCGACGCTCTCTTAACAGAGGTTGTTGACTCAACCTGCTGCCTTCATGAGTTCCAGATGCGCACAATCGCATCCAATCTCGGACTTCATGGCAAGGCATACCGCGAGATGGTGACCTTCCTGAAGGGATTGTGGGAGGCATTTGTCAACTCTGATGCCTCTATGATGGAGATCAACCCGCTTCTGAAGACCAGTGACGACAGGGTGCTGGCCGTTGACTGCAAGGTGATCCTTGATGATAACGCTCTCTACCGCCATCCGGAGCTGGCAGCGATGCGTGACCTGAACGAGGAGGACCCCACGGAGGTGGAGGCCGGCAATAGCAATCTGAATTATGTCAAGCTTGACGGCGATGTAGGCTGCATGGTGAACGGGGCCGGGCTCGCAATGGCTACAATGGACCTGATTCAGCTCTCAGGAGGCAAGCCTGCCAACTTCCTGGATGTGGGGGGCGGGGCAAGTCCGAAGACTGTCGAAGCCGGTTTCAGGATAATTCTCAAAGATCCGAACGTCAGGGCAATCCTTGTGAATATCTTCGGGGGGATAGTCAGGTGTGACCGTGTTGCAGCCGGTATCATCGAGGCATATAAAACAATTGGCGACATAAGCGTGCCTGTCATCGTCAGGCTGCAGGGAACAAACGCAGAGGAGGCAAGGGAGCTTATTGACAGCTCCGGCCTGAAGGTCATTGCAGCCTCCACATTCACTGACGCCGCCGAGAAGGTAAAGGTCGCACTGGCATAGAAGAGGTCATCGTTTCGTTGATAAATTCACACCGCTGCCACTGCCATTCTCTTGCATTATTCTTAATTTGCCTCCGTTTCACACAATGACTGACAAGTTCGCGGATATTATCATTCCTGTGGCTGTCCCTGGCCTCTTTACCTATGGCATACCGGGGGAGATCCGTGGTTCAGTGCACCGCGGCAGCCTGGTGACTGTTACATTCGGTCAGACCAGGGACGCAACGGGACTTGTGACAAGGATCCACGACACCGCTCCTGAGGGGGTTACAGTCAGGGAGATAACCGGCCTGCTGCCCGGAGAAGTTTCTCTGAATGACCGTCTGACCGACTTCCTTCTATGGGTTTCGGATTACTACATGGCTTACCCCGGTGAGGTGATGAAGGCAGCTATTCCATCGGCGGAAGACCTTCCCGGACGGCTGCGTCAGCGCCGGCCACCGAAGATTAAGGAAGAGGAAATCATTTCCCCTGTTCCGCCGGCAGAATTGAACAGGGTGCAGAATGAGGCACATGACCAGATCAGCAACTTATTTACTGATCTTGATACGGTACTGCTGCATGGTGTGACCTCCAGCGGCAAGACTGAGATCTATATTCACCTGATGAAGGAACAGATGGAACTTGGCAGGCAGGTGCTGTATATGCTCCCTGAGATTGCTCTGACAACACAGATCATAGAACGGTTAAGAAAGCATTTCGGCCCATCCATCGGAGTGTTCCACTCGCGACTTACACCTGCAGCGCGCCGCGAGGTCTGGAAAAAGGTCAGCGACGGAAGCCTCAGGGCCATTCTTGGAG
>CAZHAI010000218.1:0-4256 GCA_964530645.1 uncultured Rikenella sp.
TACCGGGTTCACGGATATGCAGCAAAAATAATGCCCTCCTTATGAAGGGCATTACCAACCAAAAACCTTATGGAAAAAAAACTGCTATCTGGTAAAAAGAAGCTCGCGATATTTGGGCAGCGGCCACAGTTCGTTGTCAACCACCAGTTCCAGCCTGTCGATGTGGGTCCTGATCTCCTCGAGGTAGGGCTTGACCTTCAACTCATAGGCAAGGGACTTCTTGTAAATGTCCTCCAGCACGTTGGCGTTTCTGCGCTCATCTATCATCTCAGTGACAAGTTTCTTAATCATTGAGATGTGATCGGAGATGGTCACAATCAGCTCCTTGCGGGCTCCGGCCAGCCTCAGGAACTCGTTGTCATCAAAAATCTCACGCAGCCCTTTTACATTTTCGATAAGTGAGGTCATATAGTTCACTGCGGTGGGAACGATGTGGTTCACTGCAAGATCACCCAGCACGCGCGATTCGATCTGCAGTTTCTTGGTGAATTTCTCGAGCTCCACCTCGAGCCTGCTTTCAAGTTCGCGATCGGAAAGCACACCGGTGCCGACAAGCGTCTCGCGCGATGAGGGAGTGACATATGCCTTCAGGGTCTTTGGTACGCTCGACTCCGCTGAGAGCCCCCTGCGAACGGCCTCCCTGTGCCACTCGGCACTGTACCCGTCGCCTTCGAAACGAATTCGTTTTGAATCGATTATGCATTTTTTAAGCACCTGGAAGATGGCCTCATCCTTTTTCCCTCCCTTGTCGGCAAGCGCATTGACCTCATCGGCGAATGTCTTCAGCTGCCTTGCAACTGCTGCGTTGAGAACTATCATTGCGGAGCTGCAGTTGGCTGATGAGCCCACGGCCCTGAACTCAAACCGGTTGCCGGTGAACGCGAAAGGCGAGGTGCGGTTGCGGTCGGTGTTGTCAAGGAAAATTCCGGGGATTTTGCCAATGCCGAGCTTAATCTCGGTCTTCTCCTGTGGCGTCATCTTATTATCCTTAACCTTGCTTGCAATGCTGTCGAGGATTTCTGAGAGATAACTGCCAAGGAAGACGGATATGATTGACGGAGGAGCTTCATGACCGCCAAGCCTGTATGAGTTGTTCTCATTTGTCACGCTGGCGCGAAGGAGTTCCTGGTTGTCGTTGACGGCCTTCACCACGTTAACGAGGAAGGTAAGGAACTGCATATTCGTCTTCGGGTTTTTGCCAGGCGAGAGGAGGTTCACACCCGTGTCAGTCATCATTGACCAGTTGTTGTGCTTGCCTGAGCCGTTCACCTCGGCAAAGGGCTTCTCATGGAAGAGGACTCTGAACTTGTGTTTCCTGGCGACCCTGCGCATAACATCCATTATCAGCTGGTTATGGTCGACAGCCAGGTTGGCTTCCTCAAAAACGGGAGCACATTCGAACTGGTTGGGGGCAACCTCGTTGTGACGGGTCTTGACCGGAATGCCCAGCTTGTAAGCTTCGTATTCAAACTCTTTCATGAAGGCCTTCACCCTGTCGGGGATGGATCCAAAGTAGTGATCGGAGAGCTGCTGATCCTTTGACGACGGGTGGCCCATCAGTGTGCGGTCAGCCAGCATCAGGTCAGGACGTGCATAGTAAAGGGCCTCATCTATAAGGAAATACTCCTGCTCCCATCCAAGGGTGGCAATCACCTTTCTGACATCCTTGTCGAACAGATGGCATACATCCACGGCAGCCTTGTCAAGTGCGGCGAGCGATCGGAGAAGCGGGGTCTTGTAGTCAAGCGCCTCTCCTGTGTAGGATATGAAAACCGTCGGAATGCAGAGGGTATTGCCCACGATGAATGCCGGAGAAGAAACGTCCCATGCAGTATAGCCTCTGGCCTCGAAGGTGTTCCTGATACCTCCGCTTGGAAAGCTTGATGCGTCAGGTTCCTGCTGCACAAGCACCTCGCCTGAGAAGATCTCGATGATCGAACCCATCTCACCCCTGCCCACGAAGGCGTCATGCTTCTCGGCAGTGGCATCAGTGAGCGGATGGAACCAGTGGGTGAAGTGTGTCACTCCATGCTCCATTGCCCAGGCCTGCATTCCGGTTGCCACCTGGTCGGCTATCTGCCGGCTGATCTGTGTCCCTTCCTCAATGGCCGTAATGACAGCACGGTACGCCTCACGGCTGAGGTACCGCTCCATCTTCTGCTTGTCGAAAACATTTTCAGAAAAATATGTTGAAACCGGCGCAGCCGGAACAGAGACCTCAACAGGCTCCCTGTTGAAAAGCTCCTTCAATGCACTGAAACGTAATTCTGCCATAATCTGTTTTTTTGTCAAAAATAGATTATTTCAGAATATACCCCCTAATTTTTGAGGTATTTTTTGATATTTTATATGTTTTTTGTTGACTACCCCCTGTTTTTTGGGGGTCGTTTCCATTTTTTAGTCTGTTCTGATAATAGTTCTGCATTCAGCACGGGCAAAAATCCCGTAGTGTGATTTTTCAAAATCCACAGCCACCACCTTGTATTCAGGTGTGAGGGTATACTCATCGCCAATACCGCTGGTGAGGAAATTTATTGCTGTCTCCGGGAAATGGAAAGTCGTATAGATCACACCGGGTTTGACAACGTCCGTAACCTTTACCTTCATTGTAGTTATTCCACGGGCGGAGAATATCCTCGCATAATCTCCTGTCACCAGACCTTTGGCTCCGGCATCATGCGGGTGGATGAATAGGAGGTCCTCGGTCACGATCTTGCTGTTGGGCGTGCGGCGTGTCATTGTGCCGCTGTTGTAATGCTCAAGCAAACGTCCTGTTGTAAGAATATAAGGATAGCGTGCAGCATTCTCGTCAAGCTCGGGAGAGATGTCATAGTCCCATGAGTGGAACTTGCCCTTTCCCCGCTTGAAGGTCTCTGTATGCAGTATTTTCGTGTCCGTGCCATCTTCCCTGACCGGCCACTGCTTTCCGTTGTTACCCAGCTCATCCCACCTGACGCCTTTGAAGAAGGGCACTATCCCGGCTATCTCTTTAAGGATGACGTCGGCGGAGTAGCCCTCCTGCGGGTAGCCCATGCGCCGCATCATGTCAACCACTATCTGACCGTCAGGCTTGGTGCCTTCCAGCGGCTCAACCGCCTGCTGCACCTTCTGTATCCTCCTCTCGCCATTGGTGAATGTCCCCTCCTTCTCAAGGAATGAGGAGGCAGGGAATACAACGTCGGCAATGCGCGCCGTCTCTGTCATGAAGAGTTCCTGCACCACAAGCAGGTCAAGCCTCTCGAGCGAACTCTTAACGTGGCATGTGTTTGGGTCGGTCTGAAGGATGTCCTCTCCCATTATCCACAGTGCCTTCAGGTCTCCTCTGCCGGCAGCTGCGAACATTTCCGGGATGCGTAAGCCGGGAACTGAAGGGTGGGCTGCCCCGTAGTATTCATTATACAATGCTATGTTTGCCGGATCGGTTACATCAAGATAGCCTGCACCCTGGTGCGGTTGTATGCCCATATCTGCGGCACCCTGGACATTATTCTGGCCACGGAGCGGGTTGACTCCCGCTCCCACTTTCCCGATGTTGCCGGTCATCATGGCTATATTTGAAATCAGGGTTATCGCCTTCGTGGCCTGCCAGTGCTCCGTTACGCCCAAACCGTGGAACTCCATTGCTGCGGAGGCTGATCCATACTCGATTGCTGCTGCTCTTACCTGGTCACGGGGCACCCCGCAGATCTTCTCAAGAGCATCTACGTCAAGGGCCAGCAGATAATCCCTGAACCCCTCCCAGCCTTCTGTGCGCGCAGCAATGAACTCTTTGTCTATGAATCCCTCCGTCAGCAGGTAGTAGGCAAAGAGGTTGAGCACGGCCACATTGGAACCGGGATTGATTTGCAGGTGGTGCCTGGCCAGCCTGGCTATCTCGATCTTCAGCGGGTCAATAACAATAAGAGGAGTGCCTGACTCCACTACTGACCTCAGGCGTGCGCCTGTCACCGGGTGAGCCGACGACGGGTTGGCGCCAATTATAAGGATGCAAGTGGTCTTGTAAAGCTCATCTACTGAATTGGTGGCCGCACCGGTACCGTAAGCCCACTGCATGCCCATGGCCGTGGGAGCATGGCAAACCCTGGCACAGCCGTCGATGTTGTTCGTGCCGATTATGATCCTGAAAAACTTCTGCATCAGGTAGTTCTCCTCGTTTGTGCACCTGGCCGAGGATATTCCCGCCAGGGCATCCGGACCGTGCTGCTCCTTAATTTCACGGAACCGCTGTGCCGTATAGTCATAGGCCTCATCCCATC
>CAZHAI010000219.1:0-4219 GCA_964530645.1 uncultured Rikenella sp.
TTCTCCACAACCCAGGGCAGCGGGAAAGCCGCCTTCTCACGCGGATAGACATGCTTCCAGCCGTCCGAGATGACAGCCGCAGCAGTATGAGGAGCATTCCTGAGCACATTATCCTCCCTGTCAGCCTCACCCTTCCTCACCTCTTCTATCTCCTGCCATATGCTTCTCATTGCATCTGCAAACCTGTCGAGCTCGGCCTTCGGCTCTGACTCGGTTGGTTCAACCATCAGCGTTCCGTGCACGGGGAACGAGAGTGTTGGAGCGTGGAATCCGTAGTCCATCAGCCTCTTGGCGATGTCCGACTCGTCAATGCCTGCATCCTTGAAACCCCTGCAGTCGAGTATCATCTCATGGGCGCAACGGCCGTTGGCACCTGTATAGAGTACCTTGTACATGCCTTTCAGCTTCGCCGAGAGGTAGTTGGCGTTGAGAATTGCAAATACAGTAGACTTTGTGAGGCCTTCGGCGCCCAGCATCATTACGTAGGCGTGGCTGATCGTAAGAACATGTGCGCTGCCATAGGGAGCCGCGGCCACAGCTGTGATGCCGTGACTTCCGCCTGTCTTCACTACAGGATGCGACGGCAGGAATTCTGCCAGTTTCGTGTTGCAGAGGATTGGCCCCATGCCCGGTCCGCCGCCACCGTGAGGTATTGCAAAGGTCTTGTGCAGGTTCAGGTGACACACGTCAGCTCCGATAAAACCGGGGCTTGTCAACCCCACCTGGGCATTCATGTTGGCTCCGTCCATATATACCAGGCCGCCATTCTCATGAACGATCTTTATCATATCCACTATTGCCTCCTCAAAGACACCGTGTGTCGAAGGATAGGTGATCATTGCCGAGCTGAGGCTGTCACGATGCTCCTCTGCTTTCTTCTTCAGGTCCCCGACGTTGATATTCCCGTTCTCATCGCACTCAACCACAACCACCTTCATGCCGGCCATTGCAGCACTGGCAGGATTGGTACCATGTGCTGAAGAAGGTATCAGTGCTACGTTGCGGTGACCTTCATTACGACTGATATGATACTGCCTTATCACCATCAGCCCTGCATATTCGCCGGCTGCCCCTGAATTTGGCTGGAATGAAACAGCATCAAAACCGGTGATCTCCTTCAGCGCCTCGCCCAGCTCCTCCATCACCTTATTGTATCCCTCTGCCTGGTCTGCAGGAACAAAGGGATGTATTCCCCCAAACTCGGGCCAGCTCATGGCAAACATCGATGCTGCCGGGTTGAGCTTCATAGTGCAAGAACCGAGCGGAATCATGCCGTTGGCAAGAGAGAAGTCCTTACGCTCCAGCATCTTGATGTAACGCATCATGTCCGTCTCACTGTGATAGCTGTTGAAGGTGCGCTCCTGCATGAAAGCCGACTTGCGGTGGAATTTTTCATCGATGCAGAAGCAGTCGCAGAGCGAAGTGACCTCTTCAGCCTTCTTCCCTGCTGCTTCGGCGAAGACGCCGACAAGCTCGTTTATCTCCTTCAGTGTTGTCACCTCGTCAGTGCTTATAACTGCGCAGTTGGCGCAAGGATACCAGAGGTTGATGCCCCGGCTGAGCGCGATCTTCTGTATCATGTCCGAGGTGACTCCGGTGACTGCCTGCACTCTTATGGTGTCAAAGAACTGCTCGTGCTTAATCGTGTACCCCAGTTTCCTCAGAGCACCGGCGAGGGTGCAAGCCGATGAAAATATGTGCTTTGCGATACTCTTCAGACCTTCCGGCCCGTGGTACTGGGCATACATTCCTGACATGGTTGCCAGCAGTGCCTGGGCGGTACAGATGTTCGAAGTGGCGCGCTCGCGCTTGATATGCTGTTCACGCGTCTGGAGAGCCATTCGAAGCGCCTGTTTCCCGTGTACGTCAACTGAAACGCCAATAAGACGACCCGGCATATTGCGCTTCATTTCATCTCTGGTGGCAAAAAAGCCGGCATGAGGACCGCCATAACTCATCGGGAGGCCAAAACGCTGGTTGGAACCGTAGACAATGTCGGCGCCCCACTCCCCCGGAGGAGTAAGCAGGGTGAGACTCATCAGGTCAGCTCCCACGGCCACCAGGCCGCCTGCTCCGTGTACCTTCTCAACAAGCCCGCGGTAATCTCGTATCTCGCCGTTTGATGCCGGATACTGCACGAGTACACCAAAAAGCTGTGCCTCAGGTTCAAACTGGGTGTAATCAATAAACTGAATGTCGATATTCAGCGGGGCGGCGCGCGTGATGAGAACATCGCGGGTCTGCCTGAAGACTGCATTGTCAACCAGGAAACGGTTGGCTCCCGCCTTAACCTTATCACGTGAACGCGCGTTGTACATCATGACCATCGCCTCAGCAGCGGCAGTAGACTCATCCAGGAGTGATGCGTTTGCAATCTCCATGGCTGTCAGGCTGGTAACCATCGTCTGGAAGTTCAGTAGCGCTTCAAGCCTCCCCTGCGAGATCTCCGCCTGGTAAGGAGTGTATGAAGTGTACCATGCCGGATTCTCCAAAACATTGCGAACTATGACAGGCAGGGTTGCCACGCTATAGTAGCCCTGTCCGATGAATGACCTGAACAGCTTGTTGCGCTTGCCAAGTTCCCTGATGTGGGCTAAATATTCATACTCACTCATCGCAGGCGGCAGGGTCATCGTCCTGTCAAGCCTGATAGAAGCAGGCACTGTCTGATCAATGAGCTGCTCCGGGGAGTCAACGCCGATAGCCTTGCACATCTCCGCTGCATCACTGTCGCGCGGACCGATGTGACGGTTTAGAAAACGATCTGATGTCATATTGTGATTGGTTATATTTTTTCTTGAGAGGTCAGGGCGAAATTAGCACAAACGGCAGAACAAAAAAAACCATATTAATCATGTTTCAGGTGAAAAAGGGATTGTCCTTCATCTCCTGCCCGACAGTTGTCTGAGGTCCGTGACCCGGATATACAACTGTTTCAGGCGGCAGTGTGAAAAGCCGCGAGCGTATGTTTTCAGTCAGCTGTTCATGGTCTCCGCCGGGAAGATCTGATCTGCCGATGCTCCCCGCGAAAAGGGCATCCCCTGTGAAAACCACAGCATCAGATTCGGAGTACAGTGCAATTCCTCCCGGAGAATGACCGGGGACATGAATTACTCTCAGGGTCAGCCCTGCCGCTGTAATCTCCTGCCTGTCCGACAGGTATCCTTCCGGCTCCGGTGGTGCCTCCATTGATAGCCCGAACATCAGCGAATGCTTCGGGGCATTCAGGTAATTATGTTTGTCGCCTTCATGAAACCACGATCTCAGCCCATACCTCTCCAGTATGAACCTGTTGCCGAAGACATGGTCCAGATGACAATGAGTGTCAATCAGCATCACAGGTTTCAAACCGCGGGTGGCAATCATCTCCTCCAGTTTTTTCTCCTCAGCCTTGCCGTAACATCCACAGTCAATGATGATGCACTCACTCTCATTGCCTGTGATTATGAAAGTATTAACTTCGATGGGTGAGAATACTCCCCTGAATATCTTCATTTTGTCAGTCTCTTTCGTTTCCGTTTGCAATACCCTTCAGCATGGGCACAAATACAAAATTGCCATGCGTGGTGATCTCGAAGTCATCCTCCCCCCGGCGTTCATAAAGTGTCATCACCTGTGAATCACGGTCTCCGCGGGGTACCACCAGGCGGCCTCCCGTGCGAAGCTGCCTCAGCAGTTTGTCAGGCACTTCGGCCGTGGCAGCCGTGATTATAATTCCGTCGTAGGGGCCGTACTGAGGCTGCCCTTCGTAGCCGTCACCCAGGAAGAACTGGATCCTGTAGCCAAGGTCACTCAGCATGACCTGTGTCTTGCGATAAAGCTCCCGCTGCCGCTCGATAGTGTAAACCTTCACTCCCATCTCGGCGAGCACCGCAGCCTGGTACCCTGATCCTGTACCTATCTCCAGCACCTTATCCCTTTTACCGACTTTAAGCAACGTTGTCTGAACGGCAACGGTGTAGGGCTGAGAAATGGTTTGCCCGGCAGCTATCGGGAATGCCTTATCCTGGTAAGCATGCTTCAGGAAGGCATCATCCATGAAAAGATGCCGCGGCACTTTCCCCATGGCCTCAAGAACTTTCTCATCACTGATCCCCTTGCTGCGGAGCTCCTCAATCAGCCTCTTTCTCTTGCCTTTCGCCTCAAAGGACTCTTCAATCATCACATCATGAATTTGGTCTAAAAATAACAGATATCTTTGCATATCTCCTGCGAACCG
>CAZHAI010000220.1:0-4178 GCA_964530645.1 uncultured Rikenella sp.
GATAGAGAATGCCCTTAAACTGGGCATCAAATGCTTCAATGTTGAATCCGCCGCTGAGCTGGAGGTCATAGACGAGATTGCCGGCAGGATGGGAACCAGGGCTTCCGTAGCGCTGCGTATCAATCCCAACGTTGAGGCACACACACTCAGGCATATTACAACCGGCACCGAGGAGAATAAGTTCGGGATCAGGATTGTGGAGCTCGCTGGTGTGACGGAGCACCTGAAGGAACTTAAAAATATTCACTACAGGGGAATACACTTTCATATAGGGTCCCAGATCACAGACCTGCACGTTTACCGGAACCTCTGTAAAAGGATTAACGAGCTTTGGCAGTGGCTGACAGAAAGGGATCTGGAACCTGAGGACATAAACGTTGGCGGAGGCCTTGGCGTAAACTATGATGACCCTGATCTCTTCCCTCCTTTTGCAGAGTATTTTGACATATTCAAAAAGCATCTCGACAGCAGGATAAGAAGCACGATCTCCTTTGAGCTTGGCAGGTCACTTACAGCCAACTGTGGTTCACTGATAACCAGGGTGCTCTATGTCAAGCCAGGCGCTGCTGAGACCTTTGTGATCCTGGATGCAGGCATGACTGAGCTGTTGAGGCCTGCACTCTATCACGCCTATCACCGCATCGAGAATCTCACCTCTGTCGGTCAGAAGAAAAAATATACTGTAGTGGGGCCGATCTGTGAGACAACCGACACGTTCGGTAAATTAATCACTCTTCCCGAGACGCACCGGGGCGACCTTGTTGCACTCCGTTCCGCAGGGGCATACGGCGAGGTGATGGCGTCAAGGTACAATATGCGATCTTTGCCACCGTCCATATTCTCTGATGATTTGTGATTATCTAAAAGGCAAAAGGCAATTGGCAATAGTGTTATATTATTGATAATTAATTCTATAGACCGCAAGACCGTCACGACCTGCCGGTTGTGATCTCCGCTACGCTCCGACAAGACTGCAGGACTGCAGGACTGCATGACTGCATGACTGCATGACAGCCGCCGGAGGCGGTCAGACTCTCAGACATAAAAAAAGCTGCTCTCGCAGCTTTTTTTTGTCTCTGTTATTTTCTCTTCAGCAGTTTCTTTACCGGGTCGGAGAGGAAGAGCATGATCAGCCCGAACAGAAGAGTGAATATACCCGATATCAGGTTAACGTTCACCCCCAGCGAACGTGCATACATGACATCATCGCCCAACGTGGCCAGGCCGTAAACGGTTATGATCAGCCCGAAAATCGAGAACATCAGTCCAATCGGAAATCTTATATCTAACATGATCGTCGTATTTTAAGGTTACCAGAACAAAATTGAGAGCACAATCATTATGATACCCACGATAAGAGCGAGGAACCAAGGTCTGTTGTACCACACAACACCGCTGTCATCGAGTTTCTTCGTCATTGAGTAGACGAGGCCGTCGAGTTCAGCATCGGTCTTTTTGCTCTTGGAAAGCAGCGAGATTATCACAGTAAGCAGGGTTGCCACGGTAAAGGCTATAATGGCAGTCCAGAAGTTCTGTGCCATCTCAACCGGGTATGTGTGTATCACGCCCAGCCAGCCGCCCTTGACAAGAGTGGTGGCTCCTTCGGGCTGGGTGAGGCCGTGATGGACCAGTGCCACCAGGAATCCGGCGAGCAGTCCGGTGAATGCCGCGTTGCCTGTTGATCTCTTCCAGAACATTCCAAGGAAGATCACCGCGAAGAGCGGGGCATTTATCATCGAGAAGATCGTCTGCAGGAAGTCCATGATGTTGCCGAACTTACTGGCGATATATGCAGCAGCGATGCTAACAACAACACCGACAATTGTTGCCATCTTTCCAACCTTAAGGTAATGCTTGTCATCAGCCTCCTTGTTCCCCGTTGCCGGCCGGATGTAGCTTTGATAAATGTCATATGTCCAGACTGTATTGAATGCAGATACGTTTCCGGCCATACCTGACATAAAGGAGGCAAGAAGTGCAGTCACTCCGAGGCCAAGAACACCGGCGGGCAGGTACTGCTTGAGCAGCATTATGATTGTATAGTCATAGATAGGTTGCCCGGCGTCGTTAAGCGGGAGTGCGAATCCCTTCAGCGGGTCATTCAGCAGCACAAGTGCAGCGATGCCAGGAACAATAATCAGGAAGGGGATGAACATCTTCGGGATGGCACCAATCAGAGGCACCTTGCGTGCGGCCGTCATTGACTCGGCTGCCATGGCACGCTGAACGATAAGGAAGTTGGTGCACCAGTAGCCGAAAGAAAGCACGAAGCCCAGTCCTGCAAAGATGCCGTACCACGCTACTCCCAATGGGTTTCCGGCTCCTGTGCCGGTATATTTCCAGGTTGTGGTCCATGTGTCAGCGGCAAATCCCTTGCTCTCAACTATTGGGGCCAGGCTGGCTTGCATGCCGTCCCATCCCCCTACATCCTTCATGACCAGGAAAGCCATGGGCAACAGGCCGATAACAATTATGAAGAACTGAAGCACTTCATTGTAGATTGCAGAAGAAAGTCCTCCGAGGTAGGTGTAGCCCAGCACTATCGCTGCCGAGGCGAACAACGAAACATTGAAGTTCCAGCCCAGGACATTTTCAAGGAGCAGAGCGAGTGCATACATTGAGATACCCGATGCCAGCACAGTCATAACTGCAAACAGGATAGCATTCAGTCCGCGTGTCTTCTCATCGAAACGGAGTTTCAGGTATTCAGGCACTGAACGGGCCTTTGAACCGTAGTAAAACCGCATCATGAAAAGGGCAAGGAAGACCATTGCCGGTATGGCGCCAATCCAGTAAAAATGGGTGGTAAGCATACCGTACTTGAGACCGGAGCCCGTCATACCCATCACCTCGAGTGCCCCGAGATTGGTTGAGATGAATGCCAGGCCTGCCACCCAGGCCGGGATGGACCTTCCCGCCTCAAGAAAGGCCGAGGCATTCTTCATATACTTTTTAAGGGCCCACCCGATACCCAGTACAAAAACGAAATAGACTATCATTATCAGATAGTCTATTCCGCCCAGCGCGAATTTTGTATCCATTTGATTATCTCGATTAGGTTAGTGAACTCACAAACTTAACGAAATTTATTAAACGGAACGGCTCGCGTATTTTTTTTGTAATTAATCCTGGTTACTTCCTGGCTGTGGCTTTAGCGCTTCTCTCCTTCATTGGAAGAATCACGCTCCTGTCGCGCGTTGATGAGGCGCTCTTGGTGCCAATGTAATCGACCCATGCAATGAACTGGTTAAGCTCGTTTTTAAGAAGCGGGTCAGTATAGATGTATATTACATCTGCCGGTACTGCTCTGAAAGCGTAGTTGTTGTGGGTCGGATGCCACACGTCAATGTAATATACGCGGGGTTGCAGGTTGGTAAAGATCACCTTCCCGGAGGAGTTGGTGAAACCCTCTACGATGGCGTTTGTCTCATTGTCCCAGTCGGTCAGAGTGGGGTACAGTATCACGCTGGCTCCTGCCACGGGATACTCGTCATTCCATTCCAGGACCTCCACCTCAAGCATCGTCGGAGAGAGCACCTCGATATCGAGGTAGGACTTGTCCACTCTTCCATTCCCGGAATAGGCGCTCAGTATCACTGTAAAGACACCCGAAGCGTCATAGGAGTGAATGGGTTCATACGCGTTGGAGAATGTGCCGTCACCGAAATCCCATTCAAAATCGGTTGCGTTGTTTGACCCGTTGAAGAAGATTATCTCTTCCCCGACCTCAGCCCTGATCTTGTCCGAAAAGAAGTAAGCCTCAGGCTGAGTTTCACATGAGCTAAGCATTATTACTGCCGCTGCTGCTGTTAAGATAAAAATTCTTTTCATGATTCCCGTTGTTTATGCTGATTTGTTAATTCCAAATTCTGTGCCAATTGAAATTTTACAAAATTTGGCTTCAATCTGAGCAGCTAACAGCCGGTTCAATGAACGCTAAAAAGTACTATCTTTGCAAATTGTTAAAAAAAAGAATTTTATGATCAGCATAACCTTTCCCGATGGCTCTGTAAGGGAATACAGCAAGGGAATAACAAGTCATGACATCGCCCGCTCAATCAGTCCCGGCCTCGCTGCCGATATTTATGCCGCCACCGTCAACGGTGAACTCCGGGACCTGTCGAGGCCGATAAATGACAATGCCACTGTCAGGTTCCACAAGTGGGATGATGCAGAGG
>CAZHAI010000221.1:0-4148 GCA_964530645.1 uncultured Rikenella sp.
TCCCTGGTGTATATCACCTTTACATCCTTCAGGTTGTCACTGATATACTTACCGGTCCTGAGGGCAACTGACAGGTTGATGTTCTTCTCCCTCGCCTTCGCGCCCACGGCACCCGGATCCTTACCCCCGTGGCCTGCATCGATCACAACAACCCACTCATTTTCTGCCGGCACCGCTTGCGCCCGCAACCCTGCTGGCATGGTAATTGCTGCCAACAGAATGGCACCTGCCAGAATATCTTTCAACCCTCTTATTTTGGTACTCTGCCGCATTACTGCTATGCGAAATTTAATTAGTTTTGTCGCTGGCATGTCAACGATGCGCAACAACTACGCAAAAATAGCATTTAACTTGCATTTTCTCGCACAAAGATTGTTTGTGACAATTTTCATGCCGGTTCTCTTCACTGCGGCATTATCTGCCCAGGAGCTCACGCGGCCGGACTCGCTTCTCAAAAACCTGCCTGATACTTCAGGGGTGTCACGGCAGGCTCAGGAAGTTCCGCCTGCCTTTCTCAATGAAGCACCTGTATACGACTTCTCTGACACCCTTGGAGGAAAGCAACCCCTGATCATCTCCCCTGACGCCGTGGATGAGCCAATAGTTTATACTGCTGACGGATACATGAAGACCGATCTGCGCACGAAAAAGGTGAGCCTTGTAGAGAACGCCAAAGTAACCTATGGAACCATTGTGCTGACGGCCGATTCTATTATTCTGGACATGGAAACCGGATCTGTCTTCGCCACCTTCAGGCTTGATTCCGCAGGGAATGCTGTCGGACTGCCAGTCTATAAAGATGGCTCAGAAGAGTTTGAATCAAAGGAACTTACGTATAACTTCAAATCCAAAAAGGGAGTCATACGCAATGTCACAACGGAGCAGGAGGGGGGCTATCTGCAGAGCCTTACTACAAAGCGTCACGAGGATGGCACTCTGCACGTAAACCGGAGCAAGTTCACCACCTGCGATGCCGAGGAACCCCATTTCTACCTCGCCCTCCCCAGGGCCAAGGTCTATCCGGGTGAAAAGATAGTCTCAGGCCCTGCATACATGGTTGTGGCAGACATACCCCTGCCGCTCATCCTGCCCTTCGGATTTTTCCCGGTGCAACAGAAGAGAGCCTCCGGGATTGTCATGCCCAAATACGGACAGGAGGCGCGAAGGGGCTATTTTCTTTCAAACGGGGGATACTATTTTGCACTAAGTGATTACTTCGACCTGAAACTGACGGGAACCATCTATACGAACGGTACCTGGCTTGCCGATGCCGCCACATCGTACCGGATGCGCTACCGCTACTCCGGCTCTTTCGGCTTCAGCTACGCCAATAACATCAATAGTTACAAGGGGTTGCCAGACTACGGGAAAAATACAAACTACCGTATAAGCTGGTCCCATTCCCAGGACGCCAAGGCCAATCCCGGATCACGTTTCTCGGCCAGCGTGAACATGAGCTCAAGCGGATATGACAAGAACAACAGCTATGAGGTTGCTGACCACGTTACTACAACCAGGCAGTCAAGCATAAGCTATTCCAAATCCTGGGCGGGAAAACCCATTACCTTCTCCACAAGCCTGAACCAGACGCAGAACGTCCAGAACAAGACGATGGTCCTGAACCTGCCAAAGGGAAGCTTTAACGTCTCCCGCATTTATCCGTTCAAACCCAGAAAGCCGGTTGCAAAAAGCCGGTGGTATCATGATCTGACAACCCAGTATTCCGCCAGTTTTGAAAACAAGATAGACACATATGACAGTCTTCTGTTCACCAGCGCCGTATGGAAGAGCATGAAGAACGGATTCAAGCACGAGGTGCCTTTCAGCCTTCAGATAAGACCATTCAATAACTTTTCAATTTCACCATCCGTTCGCTATACTGGCGTCTTATACACCCAGCGGATTGAGAAGAGATGGGATCCTTCCTATTATGACGAAAACAGGAATAAGGTCGTCCCTTCAGTTGTAAACGACACAATCCGAGGGTTGACATACGGTCAGGCGCTTGTGCCATCTGTGAGTGCGTCATTCAACCCATCCATTTACGGGACTATCCAGTTTACGAAGAAGGGCGCAAGGGTTGAATCAATCAGGCATGTTCTGAAGCCTTCCATTGGCTTTTCCTACTCCCCTGAGACTGACAGACTCACGAGTGACATGTTCAGGACAGTGCAGTCTGATACTCTGGGCAATCTACGTGAGTATTCGATTTACGAAGGCAGCCTCTTCGGAACCCCCAGCACCGGAAGGCGGGCAGGATCTGTCTCATTCAGTCTTTCCAACCTGGTTGAAGCAAAGGTATACGCCAGAAATGACACAACCGGAAAGCCCAAAAAGGTCAAAATAATTGAGAGTCTTTCGCTGAATACCTCATATAACATCTTTGCCGATTCACTCAACTGGTCGCCTGTGAGCGCATCCTTCCGCACAACGCTGGCTCAGAACATAAATATCCAGGCTGGAAGCAGCTTCTCGATTTACGGAATGAATCAGACCGGCGGAACGGTAAGACAGCTTGCAGTGACCCAGGGATTGGGCCTTGCAAGGATGACAAGCTTCAACATGAGTTTAGATCTTGACCTGGGGCAGCTGATTGGAAACAAGGACCGTAACAGCCAGCAGCAGAACACCGGTCAGGAGGGTCAGCGTCCTACGTCAGGCCGGCTCACGGATGATGCCGATGTCCCGGGTGGAGCAGCGCCGAATAACCTGCCGCTCTCTAACAAGAACCTCGATGAGTTCGGTTATGTAAGGTTCGACGTCCCCTGGTCGCTTCGGGTGGCTTATAACTTCAGCTACAGCAAGCCCGGGCTGAGGACCAACGTGAACCAGACAATGACACTGTCAGGAGACGTGAGGCTTACACCCAAGATGGCAATAAATTACAATACGGGTTACGACTTCAACCAGAATGAGATAACAATGACCCGTGTAGGTATCAGTCGCGATCTGCACTGCTGGGAGATGAGCTTTTCCTGGATCCCGGTCGGATACATGAAGAGCTGGAACTTCACAATCAGGGCCAAGGCGAGCATGCTGCAGGATCTCAAGTACGAACGCAGAAAGGACTACCATGAGAATTACTAATGACATAAACAGATCAGGAATGAAAAGGATTATCAGCACAACAGCTGCCCCGGGCGCCATTGGCCCCTACAGCCAGGCCGTGGAGGCAAACGGAACCCTGTACATTTCAGGCCAGGTGCCAATTGACCCTGCCACCGGGAAAATGGTTGAGGGAGGTATCACTGAGCAGACAACGCAGGCATTGAAAAACATAAGGGCAATTCTCCTTGCAGCCGGTTATACTATGAACGATGTGGTCAAGTCGACCTGCCTGCTCTCCGACATGTCTGACTTTAAAGCCATGAATGAGGTTTATGCGAAGTTCTACACCTCAGACCAGCCGGCACGAGCCGCTTTCGCCGTAAAGGGCCTGCCGCTGGGGGCATTGATCGAGATAGAGACTGTGGCGGTTAAATAATACTGTAACGGCGGATCTCAGACCCGATGCAACGTGGCATAATAGCAAAACAGAAACGGCGGGTCACTGGACCCGCCGTTTCTTGTATAATAACATGGTTAGTGGTTATTCGGCCACAACCTCGAAATCGATCTCGACTTTTACATCGCGGTGCAGCTTGACAACAGCCTTGTAGTTACCGGCTTCCTTGATTGTATCTTCACCCAGTGCAATGTTCTTGCGGTCAATCTCATAACCCTTTGCATTAAGAGCCTCGGCAAGCTGAATCGTGTTGACGGATCCGAAAATCTTGCCGGCTGAACTAACCTTAGCACCAATCACCAGTTTCACAACGGCAAGCTTTGCAGCCAGTTTCTCGGCTTCTTTCCTGATCTGCTCTTCCTTGTGAGCCCTCTGCTTCAGGTTCTCATTGTGAACCTTGACGGCTGAGTCGGATGCCTGGATGGCCAGACCTTTGGGAATCAGGAAATTCCTTGCATAACCGGTCTTAACGGTCAGGATGTCATTCTTCTGACCCAATTTCTCAATATCCTGCTTCAGAATAATCTTCATGTCTCGTCCTCCTTTACTTTAAAAGATCAGCAACATAAGGAAGCAAGGCAAGGTGACGGGCACGCTTGATAGCCTTTGATACTCTCCTTTGATATTTGAGCGATGTGCCGGT
>CAZHAI010000222.1:0-4104 GCA_964530645.1 uncultured Rikenella sp.
GTTTTGATTTAAGAAAACCTTGTCCTATTTTTACCTTGTTTTTCTGACAAAAATCATAATTAAGCTGTTATAACATTGGAAAGAGAAGATTTTCTAAAGGATTTGAAAGACTCGAATCGGCAGTGGGATTTCATTATAATCGGGGGAGGAGCCACCGGTCTGGGTATCGCCGTTGATTCGGTAACAAGGGGTTACAGCACCCTGCTGCTCGAGCAGTCTGACTTTGCCAAGGCCACCTCAGCCCGCAGCACAAAGCTTGTTCACGGAGGGGTTCGCTACCTGCAGAAAGGCGATGTCGCCCTGGTAAGGGAGGCTCTACGCGAGAGGGGTTACCTTCGCAGGAACGCACCTCACCTGGTGAAGAACCAGAGGTTCATAATCGGCAACTACAAGTGGTGGGAGAAGCCTTTTTACACAATCGGCCTTACATTCTACGACATGCTGTCAGGAGGAATGAGCCTGGGACGGTCGCTCCCCATGAGCCGAAGCAAGGTTATCAAATCAATCCCTCAGATAGTACGCCAGGGTCTCAAGGGTGGTGTCGTCTATCATGACGGCCAGTTTGACGACTCACGCCTTGCCATTAACCTTATGCAGACTGCCGTTGAGAAGGGGGCCACAGTGGTCAACTACGCAAAGGTGACTCAACTGCTGAAGAGCTCTGACGGAAAGGTTTCCGGCGTTGTTGCATCTGATGAGCTGACAGGCACCAGCTTCACAGCCATGGGCAACTGCATCATCAATGCCACGGGTATCTTCGTTGACAATATAATAAGGATGGACAATCCTGCCGAAAGACCTCTTGTAAGACCCAGCCAGGGTGTGCACCTGGTTGTCGACAAAAGTTTCCTCGGAGGCGACGATGCCATCATGATACCAAAGACAAGCGACGGCAGGGTGATGTTCGGGGTGCCATGGCACAACCGCGTCATCCTTGGAACTACCGACGTTCCGGTTAAAGAGTTCGTGCTTGAGCCCAAAGCCCTCGACGAGGAGGTTGATTTTATCCTGGAGACTGCAGGAAGGTATCTCGAGAAGAAACCGCAGCGCAGCGATGTGCTGTGCGTCTTTGCAGGACTTCGCCCCCTGGCGGCACCAAAGCATGAGAGCGACGGCGCAAAAACAAAGGAGATATCACGCAGCCACAAGCTGGTCGTATCACCATCGGGATTGGTCACAATCACAGGCGGGAAATGGACCACGTACCGCAAGATGGCAGAGGATACTGTAAACGCAGGCATCAGGGCAAGAAAACTGCCCGGCAGGGAGTGCCAGACAAGGCATCTGAAGATTCACGGCTACAAGGAGAATCCAGACAGGGGCGACAGGATGTACATATACGGCAGTGACCTGGAGGAGATACAGGCTATGCAAAGACAGAACCCGGCATGGGCCGAACGGCTGAACGGGGATTCGGATTTCACCGCCGGCGAGGTCATCTGGGCAGTAAGAAAAGAGATGGCACGCACCGTGGATGACGTGCTGGCACGCAGAGTCAGGGTCCTCTACCTCGATGCAAGGAAATCCATTGCAATTGCTCCAAAGGTGGCCGAGATTATGGCTGCGGAGCTAGGCAGAGACAGCAACTGGGTACGCCGACAGGTGGAGGAATACACCGAAATGGCAAACGGATACGTAATGGCTTAGAGGCAAACCGATATCAACATTTAAGTTATGAGGAGGAATAAATTAATGAACAACAGCATTATGCCGGGAGTATTCTTACTTCTTGCGGCCACGCTGGTCTCCTTCATAACGAGCTCCTGCTCCTCAGGGACAGGGACCGGTACCCCAACAGGGACCGGGGAAGCCAAACGGCCAAATATAATTGTGATTCTCGCCGATGACATTGGCTATTCCGATATCGGTTCCTATGGTTCCGAGATCAGGACGCCCAACCTCGACCGGCTGGCATCAGAAGGGGTACGCTTCACCCACTTTTACAACACTGCACGCTGCAGCCCCAGCCGTGCATCACTGCTAACCGGCCTCTACCCACATCAGGCGGCAATGGGTCACCTGGCCACAAGACCACTCTGGGATGAGCCCGGCTACCTTGATGACCTTAATAAAAACACAGCAACAATAGCAGAGGTACTCAGAGGTGCAGGCTATTCCACCTACATGACAGGCAAATGGCACCTTTACGGTATGAACGCGTCCAACTTGCCGGCAGGATCAGAAATTGACACAAGCAACTGGCCCATGCAGCGCGGTTTTGACCGCTTCTTCGGCCATCTGAGCGGATCATGCAGCTACTGGGATCCGTTCACCCTTCTCAGCAATAACACATTTATCACACCGGGCGAAGACTTCTATTACACTGACGCCATCAGTGACACTGCGGTTAAGTTCATCCGCGAACACCCTGCAGGAAAGCCATTCTTCTTCTATGTCGCATACTACGCAGCACACTGGCCCCTCCACGCTCCGGAAGAGGCTATTGCCAGATACGAAGGCGTATATGACTCAGGATGGGACTCACTCAGGGCGAAGCGTTTCGATCGCCAGAAGCAACTGGGAGTAGTCACCCCTGACCACCGTCTTTCAGCAAGGCCTGAGTCAATCCCTGCATGGGAAGACGAAACGATGAAGGAGTGGCAGACCAGGCGCATGGAAACATACGCTGCCATGATTGACGTCATGGATCAGGGTATTGGCAGGATTCTGGCAGCTCTTGAAGAGAAGGGAGAACTTGACAACACAATAGTATTATACATGCAGGATAACGGCGGCTGCTCCGAACCGGTACTGACAAACAGAATGACAGTGCCGCTGACCGATGAGCAGAAGGTTCTGAAGCCCTACCCGCAGGACCAGATTCTGCAAGTCAGAAAGCCTGAATACACTCGCGACGGACGTTATATCCGCAGCGGTCGCGGAGTTATGCCCGGCCCTGCAGACACCTGGGTCGCTTACGGTGAGGAATGGGCAAATGCCAGCAACACACCCTTCAGACTCTACAAATCGTTTGTACATGAGGGAGGCATAGCCACACCGCTTATCGTGCACTGGCCTGACGGTATTTCAAAAAAGGGAGTCCTCGTTGACGAACCGGGACACCTTATTGACATCATGCCTACCTGCCTCGAACTGGCAGGTGTGAAATTCCCGGCAGAGTTCAACGGCACTCAGACAATATCCCCGGAGGGACTGAGCCTGCTCCCTGCTATTGCCGGTAATAAACTTGACCGAGATTTTCTCTTCTGGGAGCATGAGGGCAACAGGGCAATCCGCACCGGTAAATGGAAACTGGTTGCGAAGCTGAATACCCCGATGCAGTTCACTCCCGAAGATGAACATACATGGGAACTGTATGATCTGGAAAAGGATCCCTCAGAGACAGAAGACCTGGCGGCAAAGTATCCCGACAGGGTTAAGAAGATGGCAGCAAAATGGGAGAAGGAGGCGGTGCGCCTGAAGGCCAAACCGTGGCCCTGGGAAGAGAATGCAAAGAAGCCCGTCCAGTGAGTTGTAACAATTAATTAATGTTAAAGAAACTGATTCGATAAAAAGAAAACCAATATTTGACCGCTAAATAAAAGCGCCTATGATCAATTTTCTGAAGCCACCGCCATACAAGGAGCCGCTCCCGGAGGACAAGATAGACAAGACCTATAAAAGACTGCGTCTGCAGGTCTTCATGGGGGCATTTATCGGTTATGCCGCCTATTACCTTGTCAGAAAGAACCTTGCGCTTGCAATTCCAGGCATGATTCAGCCGGTTGAGAACGGTGGCCTTGGCTACACCAAGCTCCAGCTCGGCATTGCCCTCTCGGCAATCTCGATAGCCTATGCCTTCAGCAAGTTCCTGATGGGAGCACTCTCTGACAGGTCGGACGCCAGGAAGTTCCTTGTTATAGGGCTCGTCCTTTCTTCCATACTGATGATGTCCGTGGGACTCTTCCCTTTTGCAACAAGTGCAGTCTGGATAATATTCCTCTTTATGCTCGTAATCGGGTGGCTTGCCGGGATGGGATGGCCTCCCTGCGGACGCATCATGGTGCACTGGTTCTCCCATAAGGAGCGAAGCTTCAAAATGGGCATCTGGAACACCTCCCACACCGTCGGCAGCGGCCTGATGGGCAACCTGGCGGCCTGGGG
>CAZHAI010000223.1:0-2533 GCA_964530645.1 uncultured Rikenella sp.
GTGCGCTGCTTCGACCTGAATTGCTGCTCTGCGTCCTGGCAGCAGGTGCGCTGCTGCTCTGGGTGCTCCTCTGAACAGTGGACTGGGTCCTCTGCCCTGAGGGTTCCGTGCGGCGGGTTGCAGCCTTGTCAGAGGTTGACGCGGGAGAAGTGCTCCTGCCAGTTGAGGCGGGTGCGCTCTTTACAGTACCGGTGGTCGACCTGCGTGTCTCACTTCCCTGGCTCACAGCCGGGCGGCCTTCGCTTCTGCTCTGAACCGAGGTGGTTGTCCTGCGGCCTTCACCGTTCTGTACTGCGGTGCTTCCTGCAGACCTGCGACTTTCGCCGTTCTGTACTGCTGCGGGACTTCCTGCTGATCTGCTGCCGTCAGCGGATGAGCTTCTCCTGTCGCCACCGGAGACTGTTGAAGGACGGCCTGAGCTGCTGCGTCCGGCCTGGGTGCTTGCGTAGAGTGCTTCACCATCTCTCCTGGACTCGGGACGAGAGTAGGTCTGCCTGTAGCTGCCTTCGGAGATGCGGTGCGAAACGTTCGGAGAGTAAGCCCTTACACTGCCGTAGTAGTAGTCGTGGTAGTGATTCCACCTCGGCTGGTTCCAGTGGCGGTAGTGTGAGTAGTAGTGTGAGTGCCAGTTGTAGTGGTAACCGTAGTAGTGGTGCCAGTAGAAGGGCCTCCAGGGACTCCAGTAGGCCGGGTAGTAACCCCAGTACCAGTTGGAGCGCCAGATTGTGTAGTGAGGACTGTAGATGAACCTGATCACCGGCCAGGCAGCGACTTCATAATATGTGGTAGTTACCACGGTCACATTGTCTCTGGAGACTGCCCTGCCTCTGTAGCCGGGATTAGGTGTTTCTGCATATATAGGTTCCACTATGTAATTTCTTCCGTAAAGAGCCTCGTCGCCGATCAGCTGGATCTGAACCTCGCCGTTGCGCAACTGCTCGACAGTGAAGACAGCCACGTCCTGATACTCGTTGCGGTCAAGGGCCGAACGCAGAACGATTGTGTGAACATTGCCGTTGGCGTAGTCTGATACAGTGATGTAATCGACATAACCGTCGCCATTCAGGTCAAGGTTGTTGATCCTGGAGTTCTCATCGTTGAGGCTTTTTTCAAAAGCTTCAATCGTCTCAGACTCCTGGAAGAGATTCATGACTGCGTAGAGGTTCAGGTTGTCACCCGGGAGACCCAGGTATTCCTCAGGATAATCCTGCCTTCCGGCTACTGCCGTTGAAGCTATCAGGACTGTGAGGATCGCGGTGGAAATTAACTTTTTCATCTCTTTACGTTTTACGAAGAACTTACTCTTCGGTTACATAAATTTCAAAAGTTGTGCCAAAGATTGCTGTAAAACATATAAGTCTGATTAGTAGGGCAATAGACAATAGGCAGTAGGCAATAGTGAAAGCAGTCTTCAGTTTTCAGTCTCCGGACTGAAGGTTTCAGCTTTCCATGGCAGCTCTTGCCCCGATGCACCGGATCAGCTCGCCGGTGAACCTGGCGGCTCGTTTGCTCATGGCCTCCGGGTCGGCCGGACGTCCATCTTCATCAAAGGCCTCGCTGACGTGTGGGATAGGAAACATCGCAGGCACAGTCCATGCGCCCGTCTTCCACATCGTGAACTGAAGCGAGGTGATGACCTGGGTCCCGCCAAAGGGGCCGTCAGAGACCGATGAGATGGCCACCGGCTTGCCCCGCCACTCATCGGTGAGAAGGTCGATCACATTCTTCAGGCTGGCCGGATAGCCGCCGTTATATTCCGGTGCGATAATGATCACGCCGTCAGCCGAACGGATCCTCCCGGCAAACTCAAGCGCTTCCGGCAAAGGATTCTCCTGCTTCTTCAGCCTCTCATCGAATACCGGGAAGTTGTATTCCGCCAGGTCAATGATTTCGGCTGTGGCAAGAGAATTTTCTTCAAGGTACCGTCTGAACCACTGTGCAACACGGTGACTCTTTCGGCCCAGCCTTACACTTGGACTTAATATTGCTATCTTTTTCATATGTGCCAAGTTATAACTTTCCCGCGAAATCTGTCCGGACTTCCCGGAAGGAGTGGCCGAACGGCGCCGGCAATGAACAATTGAAATGTCTTTCTCACTCATTCTGAATATATCCCGGGATCTGTGCGGGACTATTTTGACGGAATGCTAAAAAATAGTATCTTTGCGCCGATTCTGGCATAAGTTAGATCTGTATAGACCGTGAATCTCATGTAAATTTTTCTGAGATCCTTTCTACCACCACTAGTTTACGCTGAAACATTTTCGCCATAAGAACATTGCCATTTTGAACAGATAACTGGTTAATGATTATTCAGCGGCATTAACCAATTAATTCAGAATGGGATATAAAAGAGAACCCCGGAACACGGGAATGAAAAGATTCAATCAGGAAAAAAAAGTAAAAGCGAACTTCAACAAGGGAAAGAAACATAATGTCAGCGGACTCGCTCCGGACAGCTTCATCAGGAAAGCTGTTCCTGCAGCTATTACTGCCTACAGGTCTGAAAGGCTTATACAGGAACTGCCTGTTG
>CAZHAI010000223.1:2543-4084 GCA_964530645.1 uncultured Rikenella sp.
GGTTAATGATTATTCAGCGGCATTAACCAATTAATTCATAATGGAATACAAAAAGGATCCAAGAAAAAGGAACAATAGAACCTTCAACAACGGAAAAAAGACAACAGCGAACTTCAACAGCAGGAAAAAACAAAACACGAAAGAACTCCCCCCGGAGAGTTTTGTCAGGAAGGCACTTCCTGTTGAGGAGACTATATACAGAGCCGAAAGACAGATCAGGGATCTCCCCGTTGACGGTTTAATACTCAACAATCTCAGGAAGAAGGGATATGAACTTCCCACAGAGATACAGGACAAGACCCTGGAAGCAATCCTCGTAGGTCGAAATCTAATCGGCCTGGCACAAACCGGAACGGGCAAGACAGGCGCGTTTCTTATACCACTGATTCATAATCTGTTAAAGAAAGATGCTACAGGCAGTGTGCTTGTCATCTCGCCAACGCGTGAGCTGGCCCTGCAGACTGACAGCGAGTTCAGGAGCATAGCCCACGGGATGCGGCTGTTCAGCACCTGTCTCATTGGCGGCACAAGTGTCAGGCGTGACATTGACAATCTCAGACGACCGGGCCATATAGTAATAGGTACACCCGGCAGGCTGGCTGACATGGTTCGCCAGGGAGCACTTGACCTCAGGAGGTTTACAATACTTGTGCTTGATGAATTTGACAGGCTGCTTGATATGGGCTTCGCGCCTGAGATACAGAGGCTTGTTGGCGGCATGAGCCGGCGCAACCAGACCATTCTCTTCTCCGCCACGGAGGATAGGAGTCAGAAGAAGATTATCGATGAGCTGGTGGAGGATCCATATGTTGTCAAGGTGCGTACAGGTAACGTGAGCGCCGACAATATCGAGCAGGATATCATTTCAGTGAAGGACGGGACGAAGAAGACCGAGATTCTCCTTGAAATGATGCGCCACGATTCATTTGAGAAGGTGCTTGTATTCGTCGATACCAAACGCGGGGTAAGCCGCCTGTGCCGTGACCTTAAGAAGGGAGGCATTACAGCCGACGAGATACACGGTGATAAGTCGCAGAATTACAGGGTAAAAGCCCTGGAGTCTTTTAAAAACCGCAAGATCAGGGTACTTGTGGCAACTGACGTGGCTGCAAGGGGACTTGACATCTCGCATGTGTCTCATGTAATCAACTTCCAGCAGCCCAAGGACATGGAGAGTTATATCCATCGCATTGGCCGCACAGGCAGAGCAGGGGCAAGCGGCAGGGCAATCACATTTGTTAACTGAAATTAATCATATATGGCAGGACCAAACAACAGTTACATCAAAAAGCAGAAGACAGAGAAGCGTCTGAAGAAGAGGAAAGAGAAGGAGCAGAAGAAAATGTACCGCAAGGAGAACTCTCCGGGCGGCGGGCTCGACAATATGATAGCCTATGTCGACAAGTTCGGCAATATCACCTCAGAGCCGCCGGCTGATGATGTTGCAATTAAACCTGAGGAAGCAGAAAAGGCATCCGGCAGATAATTACCGGATGCCCTTGAACTGAAGATGCCAGTATCCAGTTACCGGCAGATCAGCT
>CAZHAI010000224.1:0-4071 GCA_964530645.1 uncultured Rikenella sp.
GTGTTTGTATATGCCTGGAAATATGCAATATATCGTTCAGCGCGACGGTACCTCCGGAGGTGGAAAGCTATACCCTGTTCAATCTGTTCAGTCACACTTTTTTCGGGGGTGCAATAGACAGGTATGAATGCCTCGTTATTGCAGTAGGTGCATCCTCCGTATCCGAGTGTGCCGTCGCGGTTCGGGCAGGTAAATCCTGCGTTTATGCTCACCTTCTGAACCCTTCCGCCGAACAGGACCGCGAACCAGTCGGCATATGAGTTATACCTCCGGGTTGTACCCCATTCATATTTCTTATCCCCGCTCATGCCTCTTCGATCAGATTTTTTTCCACATACCAGAGCCACGACTTTACATCGCTGTAGCCCATCCGGGTCAGCAGTTCGCGATATGCTGCCGCCTGCTGGCGGTGGCGGGGCGATGGTTCCCCGAATTTGTAGTCGACCACAGTCACCCGGCCGTCGCCAGTCATGACCCTGTCAGGGCGGCGGGTGGCGCCCGAGGGAAGGATGATTGCTGCCTCGTTCATCACGGCGGATGAACCGTCAAACCAGCTGCGAACCTTCTCTGAGGTGAGTATCTCCCTGAGGAGGGTGACCATGGAATCCCGTCTTGTCAGGGGCAGCAGTCCTCCGGCGCACGCCTGTTCAACGGCCTGTTCAATATCATCGGTTGTGGTTATGCGGCTGAGCAGTTCATGCATCATGATGCCGTATGCCCTGCCGCCAGGTTCGCCGAGCTTCAGTTCATCCTGAGGGAGGGCGCCACCCGTTCTCAGCCTGAGTGAGCCGCGCGGCTCACTGACAGTATACCGGTCCATCTCAATCTGCTGCTCCCGTTCCTCCCTTACCACGGGAGGCAACTCACCGCATTCGGTGATCTTAAGGGATTCTGCCTCCCTCCGAATGAAATTTGCCGGGAGGCGGCCCAGCGCATCATTGAGAAGGCTGCCGGCGTTAGCCCCGCCAGCAGGGGGTTTAAGCACCTCCGGGGTCATCACATAGAGTGCATCAACAGCCCTGGTGAATGCAACATAAAGCAGGTTAATCCCGTCAAGCCAATCGGAGGCCTTTTCCATACCCGCTTCATCGGCAAACAGGGACTCGTCGAGGCGGCTGCTCATCTCCGGCAGCACCACGGGCATCGGCGCAAAGGGAGCCGGCACGTTTTTGACCCAGAGGAGTGGCCTGTTGAATCCGCCCCTGGAGAAATCCCATGCGGCAAAAGGGACAATCACAACCCGGCTCTGAAGTCCCTTTGCCTTGTGAATAGTCATCACCCGCATCGCTTCCTGCCTGTCCGACTGGCTCAGCGTGGTCCTGCAACCCTCGTCGTCCCACCATCTCACAAAAGCGGAGATATCAGAGCTGTGACGGCCTGACCATGTAAGCACGGTATCCTGAAATGAGCTTATGTAGGCGATGTTTTCGCTTCTTTCACCCAGGCCGAAGCACCGGATCATACTCTCGGTTGCGCTGAAGAGAGAGGTATTGCGGAATGATTCAATCATCTCCTCCCAGTCTGTCGGCAGGGACTCCCCTGTCGTGGCTTCCGTATCACCGTTGTACAGCAGGAGATCATCCCGTCCTGTTGCAAGGATATAGGAGCGCACCATCTGGCTGCGGTTGATGCGACTGGCAGGATCAGACAGGTACCTGAGACAGGCAATTATGAGTGTCACGGCGGGGTTACGCTCCAGCAGGAGCGACTCGCCTGAGGTGATCTCATAGTTGCAGCGTTGAAGCTGTTCCGGGGTGCATGTTGCGCTGTACTCCAGTATGCGGCTGATTATCTGTTTACCTTCCTCGTTGGTCCGGCAGAGAAAGAGTATCTCATCGGCGCTGTATCCGTGTGCCTGAATCCGCTCAATGACTGCAGGCAGATCGCGAAGCACCCGCTCCTTCCATCCTTCATCCTCGCTTTTCGGATAGAGGGTCACACTCACAAATCCCCCCTTCCTTTTATCCGTGCCATGTTGTTTCGAATCCTGATAAACCTCTCTCAGCTTCAGCCTTTCAAATGCAAGTTTTTCATCGCATGAGGCAGGGATAGAATCAGGTGCGAAGAGGCTGTTGTTGAAGGCAATTATATTCTCACGGCTGCGGTAATTGATGCTGAGATTCAGGTTCCGGACTGCCTCGGCGCCGAAGGCTGCTGCCGCCTCAGTATGGATTATGCGCCAGTCGCTGTTGCGCCAGCGGTAAATCGACTGCTTGACGTCACCCACCACGAGGTTATCCCTGCCGCGGGACAGGGTCTCGGCAATCAGCGGCCTGAAGTTGTTCCACTGGATCCGGGATGTATCCTGGAACTCGTCTATAATAAAATGGTCATATACAGTACCTATCTTTTCGTAGATAAAGGGGGCATCGTCATCGGCTATCAGCTTGCTGATCAGCTCTCCCGAGTCAGACAGCAGGAAGAGGTTCTGCTCGTGGGCCTGTTCGCGCACGCGTTCACTTATGGCGCCGAGGATGCCGATAACGTGTATGGTTCTGACCTGTGCAAGCGCCGAGACGTAAAGGCGATACTCACTTTCAAACCACCTGGATATGGCAGCCACCACACTGGCCAGACCCCTGTTCTTAGCCTCTCCGAAGGCCTTCACAGTATCCGCACCGGCCCCGCCGGCATAATACCTGTCCTCTTCAACGGCCTTCAGCCATGCGGCGCCGGGCTTGCGGGTGTCGCCCTGTGAATACCGCCTCAGGGCCTCACCTACTCCACCCTTTCTCTTTGAGAGGAAATCATCCGGCGTAAGGCCGCACTCTGTGAAAATTGTCACTCCGTCAGACGCCAGTCTCTTAAGCTCCGTTTCAAACCCGGTCTTAATGGCGTACACCCCCGAGGCATACTTTGCCATCACTCCATAGTCGCTGATCTTTTTCCGGTCCTCCGTACTGAGCTGCCTGAAGTTCTCCCTGAAGATCTGGTCTGCCACATCCAGTATCTCGCGCCTGATGTCCCACCCTTTGCTGTCGTCAAGGCGTGAAGCCACATATGATGAGATCCAGTCGAGTAATTTCCTGTCAGTCGCCACTTCAGCAAGCAGACTGTCAACAGCGTCCGAGAGCAGGGCGTGATGCTCGAGCTCTACCTCGTATCCGGCTGGGATATCAATTTCGCGTGCAAATGCCCTTATCACTCTCTGGAAGAATGAATCGATCGTCCCCACTGTGAAGCGCGAATAGTCCTGCAGAATGTTACCCAGGGCCACGGGAGCATTTCTTCGCACGATTACAATAGCTGCCTCCCTGTCCGGCCAGAGATCGGGGAAGAGATGGCAGAGGTAATCCGCAAATTCCCTCCTCTCACTTTCGCCCTTCTCATTATCAAGGCCGAGGAGATGCAGTCTCTTCAGGATGCGACGCTTCATCTCGGCCGCTGCGGCGTTTGTGAATGTGACCGCAAGGATACGCCGGTAAGCCCCGGGGTCATGGAGGATCCGGGAGAGGTAAAACGCCGTGAGGGCATGAGTCTTTCCAGACCCCGCCGATGCACTGTATTTCAATAACTTACCTGGCGATTCCATCTTTTGAAAAATAGTAAAAAAAGTGTCATGAAAAGGTTTGTGGCAGAAGTAGTTTTCAACATATTGAGTTAAAGAGCTACCTTTGCAGCGTGAAGACGAAGGTAATAGTCGGGTTGTCAGGTGGAGTCGATTCCAGTGTGGCCGCATGGCTCCTGAAGGAACAGGGCTATGAGGTGGAAGGGCTTTTCATGATCAACTGGCATGACAGCCGGGGGCTGCTGAAAGGCGACTGTCCGTATGATGAGGATATTACTTTTGCAGAGATGGTTGCCAGGAAGCTTGGCATCAAGCTTCGTACAGTTGATCTGAGCGGGGAATACCGTACGAGAGTGGTGGAATACATGTTCAGCGAATATGCTGCGGGACGAACTCCCAATCCCGATGTGCTCTGTAACCGCGAGATCAAGTTCGACTCCTTCGCGCTGGAAGCTCTGAAGCTCGGGGCTGACTGCATTGCCACCGGACACTATTGCAGGAATGAGCAGGCCATGATTTCCGGGACGTCCGGCGGGCAGGTAAACCGTCTTCTTGCCGGTGTC
>CAZHAI010000225.1:0-1416 GCA_964530645.1 uncultured Rikenella sp.
ATAAAGAGGACCACAGGACCGGCGATTGGATGATATTCAACGAGGATGGTACCCTGAAACAAATCATTGCATATAAAGACGGCGTTCCCGCCGACCCGAAACTGGCCGACAGGGAGACACTGTTCCTCGATGAGCTCGAAAAAAATAAGGGCAGGGTTCAGGTGACGGACATCACCGGCGGAGTTATCAAATGAAAAATATACCGTCAATACTTACGGCATTTTTACTTCTGCTTGCAGGCCTCAACCCGTCAAAGGCACAGGCACCCCCTGCTGACAGTGAGCTTTGGTTTTACAGGGTATGGTTCAATGAAAAGGGCGGCGGCCCTGAGGATTTCTTCCCGGAAGATCTCCTTTCCCCTGCCGCCATCACCAGAAGAGAGAAGTATGACATCCCGCTTTTGGATGAAAGTGACATCCCGGTCAGCAGACAGCATATTATCACACTGTCACGGCTTGGGCTTGGGCTCAGGTGCACTTCGAAGTGGCTGAACACCGCGCTTTTTTCAGCCTCCTCACCAAGGGACATTAAAGCACTCGAAGAGTTTTATTTTATTGACAGCATTCAACTGGTCAGGCATCCGTCTGATCCGGTAAAGAAGAGCAATAATAAATACGGCATCACCGGACCCATTGCCGGACCCGTTCCTTCAGACCCCCGGGTGCCTCTGAACGGAATAGTTCTGCACCAGTCGGGACTGACAGGAAAAAATGTGATCATAGCCGTGCTTGATGCAGGGTTTGCCAATGCAGATAAAATTGAGTCACTTCAGCCACTGAGGCAAAGAGGAGGAATAATCGCAACCCGCGATTTCGTTAATGGTGAAAGTCATGTTTACGATTACCATACTCATGGCACCTCCGTTTTATCGATCCTTGCCGGCTCAATTCCGGACATCCTAAACGGGACGGCACCCGGCGCTGATTACCTTCTGCTACGCACCGAAGACGACGAGTCAGAGTTTCCCGTTGAAGAGGATTACTGGGTAGCGGCAGCGGAATATGCTGACAGTGCAGGCGCTGATATTATAACTTCATCTCTGGGGTACTTCACTTTCGATGACCCCGCCCTGAATTACTCCTTCAGCGATATGAACGGAGACGTGCCGTTCATTACCAGGGGAGCGGATATAGCCGCTTCCAAAGGCATTCTTGTGGTCAACAGCGCCGGGAATGAGCGCAACAACGAGTGGAAACGCATTATTGCCCCTTCCGACGGCGACAGTGTCCTGTGCGTCGGGGCTATCAGATTCGACCTCTCCATCTCAGACTTTTCTTCAGCAGGCTACTCGTCCGACGGCCAGGTCAAGCCCGACGTGGTCGCCCCGGGAGTGGCAGTGCCAATCCAACCCGAACCGGGATTGTGGTACAGCGGCAGCGGCACCTCTTTCTCATGCCCGGTCATCAGCGGACTTTG
>CAZHAI010000225.1:1516-4050 GCA_964530645.1 uncultured Rikenella sp.
TGTGGTACAGCGGCAGCGGCACCTCTTTCTCATGCCCGGTCATCAGCGGACTTTGCGCATCACTGATGCAGTGTGTGCCCGAGGCATCACCGGTCGAGATAATAGATGCCCTTCACCGGAGCAGCGACAGATACAGCCAACCCGACTCACTCTACGGCTACGGGCTTCCTGACTTCCTGAAGGCCCTTAGGTTCCTTGAGGAGATACACACAGTCATACCTTCTGAAAAGGTGACAGCCGGACCAAACCCCTTCACAAATGAGATATTGTTCTGGTTTCGTGAACCGCCGGACCGACTCAGGATTACCGTGACCGGTGCCAACGGCACAAAAGAAATGGAGATGAACCACCCGGTTTTCGTGGCACGGTCATTCAGGATTGAAGGACTGGACCAGCTCGCACAGGGCATTTACCTGGTAAAAGTAACCACGGAACTTGGAGAGAGAGTGTTTAAAATGGTTCGCGTCAGCAGATGAAAGCGGAGGATGAGGTAACTCTGACCGAACTGCAGGGGCTGATCCGTGACAGGATTTATGAAGCCCTGCCGGGCTCATTCTGGGTGATCGCAGAGATTGCCGAGATGAAAGTGCAGACGGCAGGACACTGTTACCTCGAGCTCACCGGCAGTGACACTCCCGGCGGCCGGGTGACTGCCCGGGCCAGGGCAACAATCTGGGCCTCAAAATACCGCTCACTCAGCATCTTCTTCAACGCCAGCACCGGCATACCTCTCAGGGCCGGAATCACCATCCTGTTCAAGGCAACCGTCGAGTATCACGAGTTGTACGGCCTGAGCCTGAATGTTTCCGACATCGATCCGGCATACACTGCAGGCGACATGGCCCTCCGCCGCGAGGCAATAATCAGGAAACTGACTGCTGAAGGAGTGATCTCAATGAATTCCGGATTACCCCTCAACCCCTACCCAAGGAACATAGCCATAGTCTCCTCATCAAAAGCAGCGGGCTATCAGGACTTCATAGATCACCTGGTAAACAACCCTTACGGGTATGTCTTCAAACCGGTGCTGTTCGAGGCCGTCATGCAGGGCGACACAACCACGGCATCGGTGACCGAAGCCCTTGACATGATATCGGAAGAGACATTCAAGTTTGATGTGGTGGTGATAATCCGCGGAGGAGGTTCAACAACGGACCTGAGCTGGTTCGACAGCTATGAGATCGCGTACCACGTAACGCAGTTCCCCCTGCCCGTTCTGACTGGGATAGGTCATGAGAAGGATCAGTCGGTCACTGACATGGTGGCGTGGAAAGCCCTTAAAACACCCACTGCTGTCGCTGGTTTCATCGTAGAGAGAACACTGGAGTGCGAGAACCGGATCATCGGCATGGCTGAAACGCTGGCATCGGCAGTGACCGGTGCGTTGGACGCGGCAGGAGAACAAATCTCCTCTCTTCAGAACCGGACAGCAGCAACGGCAAGGCTGATCGTAAGAATTAAACAGGAGAAGCTGGGATATCATACTGAAACCCTCCGGCGGGTCGCAGTCAGCGTGATACGCAAGGCGAAAGAGGCAACTGACAGAGCCGAAGACTCAATGCACCACCTCGATCCTGCCGGGGTGCTTAAGCGAGGATTTACCCTAACTTCCAGAAACGGAATAATCATAAGGTCACCCGAAGAACTTGAAACGGGTGATACTATAAAAACCCATTTTGCAAATGGGACGGCCAGCAGCAAGGTAGAAAATGTCAACATAAAGAAGTAAGAATGGCAAAAAAGGAAATAGGATTCAACGAAGCCCTTAAGGGCATCGAGGAGATACTTAAGAATATCGAGGATGGCGAACCTGATATCGACAGGCTTTCAGAGGACGTCAGGAAAGCAGCTGAGCTGATCAGGATTTGCAGGCGCCGCCTTCGCGAAACGGGGGAAAAAATCGACGGGATAATGGAGGAACTGAAGTGACCCCCGGAGCTCACACATGAACCGGGAGAGGCCGATAAAACCAATACATGCATAAATCAAGGAAGGCTGTCTCTTGCGAAACAGCCTTCTACTCGAAACCCTAACCTAAATTCCAGAAAACTAACTCTTCTGTTTGAAAACTACCTTCAAGAATTATAACGCTTAAGGTACACTATTGTTTCGTGAAAACGCAAAAAAAGTTAATTATTTTTCAACAATTCAGTTTTTTTCTATTCCAAATATATCTTTGAAGGCTTTTTCAAACACTTCCTTAGGCAGAGCCCCCATCGCCATCTGAGGCTGCCCCTCCATGGGAACGAACAGCAAAGATGGGATACTCTTTATTCCGAATACCGAAGCAAGCTCCTGCTCAGCCTCAGTATCAATTTTATATACATACAATTTACCATCATACTCTGTTGAAAGCTCCTCGAGGATTGGCGCAACCATCTTGCATGGGCCACACCAGTCGGCATAAAAATCAATTATACAGGGCTTGTCGCCGCTGTACTTCCACTCTTTATTCTGTTCATAATTGAATACTTTCTCAAGAAAAGTATCTTTTGTCAAATGTTCTGCCATATTTATTGTTTTAATTGTTTAAC
>CAZHAI010000226.1:0-4005 GCA_964530645.1 uncultured Rikenella sp.
AGTGACGGGGGATAATATTCATACTCCCAGTTATTCGATGAGTATTCCGGCTGTATCCAGATGTTGTTAAGACTGCCGGTGTTGTTTGTTGTATAATTAAAATCGTGCAGGTTGTTGCCTCCGTAATAAACCATTGCGTCATGAGTAACCTGGGAAGCACGGATCCAGAGATCCTGTGTCGAAGGACCGTAGGCCGGGCTGGCGGCATAGAGATAGGCTCTTGCCTTCAGCGCCCATGCGGCCATTGCGCTTCCGCGACCGGCATTCGAGTTGTTGTTGTACGATGCACTTCCGTTATACCACTTGGGCAGAAGCACGATCGCAGAATCACAGTCCTTCGCAATCTGTGCCACGCACTCCTCATAAGTGTTGCGGGGACGGTCTAGATTGTCTGAGGTTGTAAGCACTTCTGTGACTATGGGGAATCCAAGACATGTACCTCCGCCTTCGGGATAACCGCCGTAGGTTCTGAGAAGGAGCCACTCATACCAGGCCCTCATGAAAAAGGCCTCTCCCCTTCTCTGCTTCTGAAGTACCTCATTCAGAGCCGGGTCGGAAACGCTGTAAAGCAGATCCTTGCAGTCCCTCAGATAGATGTTCAGGTAACCTATGGCCTCATACCAATCATCCCATTCGCCAATCGGGTTGTTCTGGACGGTCCAGTTGCCAAGGGCAAGAGAGTTGCCTCCCGGGACAGCCGGTACGGCATTGTCGGTGTAGTACTCGGTGTAGTCTATGTAATCAGTGTTCAGGATTGCATATGCCTGTGTAAGCAACCCCTCCCCGTAGACGGCGTTACTCAGGAGCTCATCCGTGGTGAGGTCATCAATTGGCCTTGGATCGAGAAACTCGCATGAGACCGCCACGATTGCCGTTAGGAGAAATATTATCGTTCGTTTCATTGTTTCGGTTTTTAGCATTAGAACTTGCAGGTTACTCCGGCAGTGATTGTCCTGAATAACGGGTATCCTGTTATTCCGGCATCTACATTCTCGGGATCGACGCTGTACTTCTTCAGTGAAGAGATTGCAGCGAGGTTGGTGCCCCTGACAAAGATCCTCAGGTTGTTCATCGCAAGCCTGCGCGATGCCATGGCCGGGAAGGTGTAGCTCACCTCAATATTCTTAAGCCTGAAGTATGCAGCTTTTGCTACCCAGAATGTGGAATACTGGTTGTTATTGAGCGATACCGTGGAAAGCCTGGGATAATTGTTTGTAACTGGGAACCTGTCAAGCATAAGCTCAGAATAGTTCTGGCCTGTGCCGCTGATCCTGAAATACCTGTCGTTGGCAAGCATTACATTTCCGTCAGCTTCACCCTGCCCGAGAGCAAAGATGCTGAACCCCTTGTATCCCGCTGAAAGATTGAGCCCGTAGAAAAATCTGGGTGAATGATAATCAGTCGCATGAACGTCAAATTCATCCACCACATCATCTCCGTTGAGGTCTGAGTACCTTATGTCGCCGGGCTGAAGTGCTCCCCAGCTCTGGGTTACTCCTCTCGAAGTGATCTCTCCGGAAGTCTGGTAAAGACCCTCATCCTCATAGAGCCAGAAGGCATCCATTTCAGTGCCGGTCTGCTTCTGGTATTCGGGAAGAGCTTCAGGTTCATCCACCAGAAGATACTTGCCTCTCATATACATGGCGTTGCCGCCGATACCGTAACTGATGTCTCCAATCTTCTTGCTCCACTGCACAAAACCGTCTATACCCCATCTCACATCCTCACCGTAATTGGTGGCGGGGAGGAACTGGGGTGAACCGATGATTGAAGGAGTGGAAGCACCTTTGTTTGAGATCTTGTCAGAGTTCTTCTCATTGAAGTAGTTGACTTCAACGTCAAGAGCCTTGCCGAAGAGCTGTGCCTGCACACCGGTATTGATGAAGCGCCTTTTGGGAAGCACAAAGTCATCACTGCCTGTCTGGACCAGCCTGTAAATATCAACATAGTCAGCGTATTGAGTTGCCACACCCGATCTCCAACTGTCGGAGTAGGTCCATAGTGTCTCATGCAGGTAGAAGGGGTTGTAGCCCTGAAGGTAATAGTCATTGATGCCCATTATGCCTGCCGAACCATACACCTTGAGGTAATCAACCTTGCTGACGCCGCTGAGGAACTCCTCATTGCTTGCAATCCATGCAAGACCAGCTGTCGGATAGAGGCCGAACCTCTTCCCTTCCGGCATCCTGTTGCTGCCCGAATAGACGAGGTCAAGCTGTGCAACATACCTGTCGTCAAAACCGTAGTTCAGTCTTAAGGAGAGATCCTCCACCTTTGAGGGCTGGTACCAGTCGTTATTTGAGGTTATTTCTTCCAGTGCTGCGTAGAAGACTGCATCAGCTGAAAGAGCACTTTTGCCGAACTGGCGCTCATAGTTCAAACCTGCGTAGCCCGCAGTGCGCTTGAGCACATCAAAATCACCCAATGACATGTTTGGAACAATAACTGCATCAACAACCCTGACGGGTGTAACCCCCTCGAGTCTGTAGAGTGCTGCTGTTCCTCCCTTGCTGTTAATGAGGCTGTTTGAAACGTCAAAGGATGCATTTGCGAAGGCGGTCAGCCCCTCTGCAATCCTGCCGAGGTCAATCACCAGCCTTGCATTGTTCTGGGCATTCAGTATCATACCATCACCGAACCCCGAGTGAGCCAGCTCATTCGTCAGGTTAACAGGAAAGTTATCGCTCCTGACAAGCAGGGAGTCAGCATAGATGGGATGTGCATTTGACGGGTAGACAGAGAGAATATCAAACATGTTGTAGACTCCCGCTCCCGAAGTGATATTCGCGAAACGTTGCTTGTTCAGCGAAGCGGCGATGTTAATGCTCAGATTCATGAAATCATTCAGCCTGATTGCAACATTGCCGCGCAGCTTGTACCTGTCATTTTTGACCTTTTCGCCGACATTCTCAAGCCCTGCTCCGCCAACATAGTCAAACATCGAGAAGTAGGTGACCCTTTTGTCACCTCCCTCGAAGCTGACGCTTGCCCTGCGGAAAGGTGCTGCCTTGGCAACATACTCACCGTAATAGTCCACATCCGGATGGGTAAGGAGGTTCGTATGGTTCTGGTAAGCTGCCAGGTCGGAAGGAGTATACCATGTATCGTAGCCGTCATTGTCCAGTGCCTCATTGAGGAGAGTCGCATAATTGTACGAATCCAGGTATTTCGGCAGTGTGGCGGGTGTGCTTACACCGTACTCAGCCATTACCTTCATCTCCCTGTTGAAGCTGGTTCCCTTCCGGGTTGTAATCCAGATAACGGGTCCTGATCCCGAGAGGCCAAGTACTGCTCTTCCGGAGAGGTCCCTGATGACCTGAACTTCAAGAACTTCGGAAGCTGAGAGTCCGGTGACATCCCGGATGATGCCGTCAACGTAAATTGTTGCAGCTGTACCGCGGATGAATGCACCAAAAGATTCATGTCCGGGGACAGTCGAATAAGGCTCAATCGTCAGCCCGGGAAGCCTGCCTGACAAAGCCTCGAGTAAGGAGGCCGACGGGAAGGACATCAGCTCGTCACCGGTGATTGTGGTGATTGCGGATACATTGCGGTTATTGCTTAACTGCCTGTATGGAAGATTATTCACCTTCGTCTCACTGACTAACCGGTACTCATCGAGTACAATCGGCTCAACCGTTAAAGTCCCGGGAGCAACCTCCACAATCTTAACTTTGTAACCGTCAAGACTGACACTTAACCTGTCCGTCTCACCGGTGGTCACCCCGATCTCGAAGTTACCCTGTGCATCTGTTACAGTGGAGAGGCTGGTGTTGAAGGATTTCACTACGATACCCTTCAGTGGCTGATCCAGAGCCGACACCACGGTGCCCTTCACAATGGTTTTTGGGATCTCCCTTGCCTGTCCCCTGGCATCGTTTCCGAAGAGGAGCGCAAGCATGGCAGAGATGACCAATACCTTTCTTAATATATTGTTTTTCATAACTTTCATCTTTCTCTATAATGACCAGTTTTTGCTAATTACCAACCCGGGTTCTGTTTGAA
>CAZHAI010000227.1:0-4002 GCA_964530645.1 uncultured Rikenella sp.
GACGCTGCACCCACGTATTTGAACTCTTCAATTCAATGACGGCAGAGGTGGGTGAATGCTGCATCCAAGGTAGAAAAAAGCAGGAGGAGAGAAAAATTTTTTTATCCCTGGGTCACTACTCCCGTGGCATAGTCAAGCTCAGAGCCGAAAAGGCTGTGGGGGATGGAGTAAACAAGCAACAGAATTATGGCCGCGGCAATAATGTACCCGCGGTGCTCTTTCCTGCGGTTCATGACTACTGCAAGTATCCATGCAAAGACGGCAATAAGTGTCTTATTGTCAGTAAGATCCCATCCAAATGGAATACCTGTCCATAACTCGCCGAAAGCGTATTTCTGCACAAGAGGCCCGAGTACCATTCCTCCTGCAAGCAGAAGCCAGAGAGCCCAGCGGCCGTACTTTTTCCAGGAACCTGCATTTGCTGCGGCAGTTATCCCTGCCAGGTTGGAAAGCAGCATCGCAAAAAACATTATCAGGATGTGCGGGATCATTATTATCGCCGGCACGTTGCCCTTGAACCTGATGACAACCGGTTTCTCCTTCATTACTGCCGTCTCAGACCCGGACGGATCAGTCAGTACAACATAATACTCAAGTTTTCCTGCAGCAGGCTGGGAGGGAAGTTCGCCTGCAAGCTTCGTTCCGTCATGGTTCATCTCAACGGCAGTCCACTCCTCATTTGCCCGGAAACGGCGGTAATGGATCGTACCTGATATCTCCTGCGGCACTTCCATCCTTATCATGCATGGATGGGTATTTGTCTGACTCCGCTTTAAAGCGAAGGAGTACTCTGATCCGCTGACGGTTGCAGTTGTCTTGAGAGGATAGGTGGGGCCTGTCATCCTCTGGTACATCGCGGCGGCGACAGTGATTATCACGGCTATTGTCCAGAAAAGAAAATTCTTCATGCTGATTGTACTGATTAAGTGTTATAACTGAATTAACAGGACTTCCCTGTTGCCATTGCGAAGCACCTCCACCGAAACAGTCTGTCCGGGCTTCAGCTGACTGAGCCTGAACATGTAATCCTCGATGTTGCTGACAGGTTTGCTGTCTATCGCCACAATGATATCACCCTTCACCATCCCGCCCAGTGCGGCAGGTTTGCCTGGCGTGACGAAGTCGGCCCGCAACCCGTTTGTGACGTTTCCGGCAAAGTCGGGCATTATCCCGAGAGTGACACCTCTTCTGCGCCCCATGGGACCTGACGGCTCCCTTGGGCCTGCCTCGGTGAAGGCAAGCCTGGACGGACGGCTGGCAGCTGATGAAACAATGCCTGTCAGCAGCTCGCCGATTCTTACCATCCCTTCATAATTAAGTTTATCCGGGGTATCCTGGGGAGTGTGGTAATCGAGGTGGGCACCTGTGGTAAAGTAGAGAACCGGAATATTCTTTCCGTAAAAGGAAGAGTGGTCTGACGGACCGTACCCTTCGGAGGTGAACGTGAGCCTTATTGCCGAAGTATCACTGTTTGCGATTACTGTCTCCCGCAGGCTGTTGGCTGTGCCAACACCGCCTACCTGGAGCCCGTTCCCCTCTTTCATCCGTCCAACCATGTCAAGGTTAATCATCAGGTCGATTGCGGCCGGCTCGATTCCCATGTTTTCAACGAAATGCTTTGATCCCAGGAGCCCCATCTCCTCACCGCTGAAGGCGATGAAGACAATACTCCTTGAGTGTCCTGTTTTCGTTGCGGCAAGCCTTTCAGCCAGCTCGATCATAAGGGCCACCCCGGAGGCGTTATCATCAGCTCCGTAATGCACTGCCACCGTATCAGGCACCCTGCTTGAAGAGCCGGGTCCGCCCATGCCGAGGTGATCATAATGTGCTCCAATAATTACGTACTCTCCTGCATTTGAGTTGCCCTCAAGCTTCATGATCACGTTTGAAGTGACAGCTTCTTTCTTCTCCACGTCCGCCACGGCATCAACAATTGTTTCAGTAATCGGTCCGGCCTGGGATTCTGAACCTGCCGCCCTCTGCTCAAGCTCCTTCAGTGTGAGTTCTGAGCTTTTCAGTATCGAGTCGGCAACACTTCTTTTAACCTGAATTACCGGTAACCCAGCCCATGCCTCGCTGCGCGACGGTTTGTCAAGGTTGTCGGCCACATCCCATTTCTCTCCGGAGACCAGCAGTACACCTGCGGCACCTTTATCCCTGGCATTCAGAACCTTTATACGGTCAGTGCTGATGGATCCGTATCCTGATGATGCAGGATCAGACTCGGGAAAACCCCTGAGCACCAGGGCCCATTTCCCGGTCAGATCGAGTCCGGCAAAGTCGTCCCGGTGCAGGGTATCACCTGAAGGCAACAGACCATAACCGCAGAAGACCACGGATGCATCAAGCGAGGAGTTGGATGACAGTGCCAGTGGCATGAAATCGGCCCCTGCTTTGTATTCCCTTCCGCTGACTGAAAGACGGTTGTTTTGTCCCGGTTCAACGGCTATATTCACTTTGAAGGATTGCAGTCCTGTACCGGCAAAAGGCACAGTACCGGCTTTCTCCAGTTCCTTCCTGATGAAGAGAGCAGCAAGGGAATCGCCTCCCGTGCCGGTACCTCTTCCGTAAAACTTATCCGATGCAAGACTGCCGGTGATCTGGGTCAGTTCACCCGGGGTAATTGCGGCATTCCTGCCGGTGCCTGCGCAGGCGGTCATGAAAATGACGGCACATATTATGAACAGTAGTCTCATTATTCAATTTAAGTGCCGTAAAATTAGCAATCTTTTAAAAGCATGAAGGAGTGATATTCGCAACACTCCCTCATTGTAAATAAAAATTATTCGAATTGCTGTATAGCTTTCTTTATCAGTGATATAGCATCACGAAGCTGCTCTTCTGTGATCACAAGGGGAGGGGCAAACCGAATAATATGTCCGTGGGTCGGCTTGGCCAGCACCCCCAGTTCCTTCATTGCAACGCAGACATCCCATGCCTCTTTGCCGTTCTTCGGCCTGATCACGATAGCATTAAGAAGTCCTTTGCCGCGGACCAGTTCAATCATATCTGACTTGATGGCTCTCATTTCTTCGCGGAATATCTTTCCGAGCTTTTCAGCCTTCTCAGCCAGTTTCTCGTCCCTGATTACCTCAAGAGCTGCTATTGCCACCTTGCATGCCAGCGGGTTTCCGCCGAAAGTGGAGCCATGTTCGCCGGGCTTGATTGTCATCATTATTTCGTCATCTGCCAGCACTGCTGAAACGGGAAGCACACCTCCCGACAAAGCTTTCCCGAGGATGAGAATGTCAGGCCTGACTCCTTCATGGTCACATGCCAGGAGTTTTCCTGTGCGGGCAATACCCGTCTGAACCTCATCTGCAATGAAAAGCACATTATGCTTTTTGCAGAGGTCATATGCTTTTTTAATGAATCCCTCTTCGGGGACATAAACACCTGCCTCGCCCTGTATCGGTTCCACGAGGAAGCCTGCCACGTCAGGATCAGCCAGAGCTTTCTCCAGTGCCGGGAGATCATTGTAGGGAATTGTTATGAAACCGGGAGTGAAGGGACCGTAATCCTTACGTGCATCCGGGTCTGTTGACATGGATACGATAGTGATTGTGCGGCCGTGAAAATTACCGTCGCATACGATAATCTTAGCCTGATCCTGCTTGATGCCCTTCACCAGGTAAGCCCATTTACGGCAGAGTTTGAGCGCAGTCTCGTCGCCCTCGGCCCCGGTGTTCATCGGCAGTACCTTGTCGTACCCGAAAAACTTCGTCACGAACTCTTCATATTCACCGAGAACAGAATTATAGAAGGCCCTGGAGGTGAGAGTCAGCTTTGAAGCCTGCTCTGTCAGCGCACCGATTATCTTCGGATGGCAATGACCCTGGTTGACAGCGGAGTATGCCGAGAGGAAGTCATAATAACGCTTGCCTTCGATATCCCAAACGAACGGCCCTTCACCCCTGTCAAGCACAACAGGCAGGGGATGGTAGTTATGTGCTCCGTACTTCTCTTCTCTTTCAATGTAATCATGAGGTTTCATAGCTCAGT
>CAZHAI010000228.1:0-4000 GCA_964530645.1 uncultured Rikenella sp.
CTGGGGTGAAAAATGGGTTTCAGAGCCTGACCCGGTTAACCCGGGACAAATGACCTACTATAGCAAGCCTGTGCTGCGCAAGGTGAGTGTCTTCCCGATCATTCCGTCGTTCTCATATTCCTTCAAGTTCTGACAGCCATGAGGAAACCAAAACATATATTCTTTCTGCCTGCTGTCGTCCTCCTGACCCTCGCATTCATTTCCTGTGAGAGCGACATTGAATACAAGGGGACGGAGGCAGAGCCGAAAGCTGTTATTTATGCCCTTCTGCATCCCGACAGCCTTATAGCGGTATCGGTAGCCGAAAGCCATTCAGTGTTTCAGCTACGCTATCAGCCACGGCAGATTGATAATGCTGTGGTGAGGGTCTTCCGCGATGGGGTTTTACTTGAAATTCTTACCTATGTTGCGCCTCAGCCGGTCCCAGATTATAATCAGCCGACACCGTATTCAAGGTATGTTTCCACTGCGAACAAGCCCGAGATTGGAAGAAGCTACCGTATCGAAGTTGAGGTGCCCGGTCTTCCCGGGGCTAGTGGCGAAGCTTCGATTCCCGTCCCTGTGCCGGTGGTGCTGTCTGATACAAGCTCCAGGGATATCGGTAACGGGTACAGGGAGCTTGTGGTGAGGATGCGGTTCCGCGATCCGGCAGGGGAGAAGAACTACTACAGGTTCTCTGCCTCTGGTGTCAGCGGTTTCTATTACGGCGACAGGAATGAGCCTTTTAACCCTTTCACGCCTGTTAATATCCAGCAGGTGGACCTCAGCTTCGGCTCGCTGTCAGATCCTCTCATTGCACCGCAGCAGGAGGATGACATCTTCGAGATGTATCTTTCGAACACCTATTTCCTTTTCCAGGATGAGCTGATTCCGGGCAAGGAGTACTCACTCAGGCTAACCTACAACAGCATCTACCCTGATACGGATTACTATGAGTTTTTGCGTGCATGCTTCAGGCTCAACTCGATCACCAGGGACCTGTACCTGCACCTTCAGTCGTACACTGCACATAACCAGGCCCGCGATAATTTCCTGGCAGAACCGGTGCCGGTCTACACCAACGTGACAGACGGCCTGGGGGTGGTGGGAGCAATGTCCACGAGCAGCGATTCCCTGAAGATAGGTGACTATCCGGTTGAGGGGGTGACTTACAATACGTGGCTCTACTGACCGGAGCCCTCACCTTAAATCCAGCCTTTTTCTGCCCCGTGCAAAAAATAATCTTAAAATATTTTGGTTGTATTAAAAGATAATTTAACTTTGTAGCGCAAAGTACTACAAACTACAATGATGAATCAGTCAGATCAGCCCCTGGAGGACATCAGGGTCATCCGCAAGCTCATGGAGGAATCCTCCAGATTCTTGTCGCTCAGTGGGTTATCAGGAATAATGGCCGGGATCGCCGGGATCGCCGGCGCCTATGCTGCTCACCTTGTAATTAAGGGGAATACCCCTTATGCCGACTGGTACCTGAGACCCCTTGCAGGCGGCGAGGCATCTGACGGGACTGTTCTCGAACTCTTTGCCGCGATGGCAGTGGTGCTCATTGTGGCCTTCACAGGGGCTGTGATACTCTCCTCGCGCAAGGCGAAAAAGAGCGGCATGCATGCCTGGACACCCGTCACAAAACGGATGCTCGTAAGCCTGCTGTTGCCTCTCGCCGCCGGAGGATTATTCATACTCTTCACCGTTAAAACCGTTCCCGCCAGCGTCACCGCAGCATCATCACTTATATTTTACGGTGTTGCCATGATGAGCGCAGGAAAATTCACCTTCGGAGAGATTCACTGGCTTGGCGTCCTGGAGGTGGTGACGGGTCTGGCATGCCTCCTCCTGCCTCAGTACACAATAATAATCTGGGCCATAGGATTCGGGGTGATCCACATCTTCTACGGTCTCTTCATGCATCTCAGGTACAGGGGATGAAACAGATTCTCGCAAACTTCAACAAGGCCTTTGAAAGCCGTGTCAGGCTGGGCATAATGTCCGTGCTGGCGGTAAATAACAGCATGGACTTCACCGGCCTGCGCGACACCCTTGCGGTGACCGACGGCAACCTTGCAAGCCATCTCAGGGCACTCGAGGAGGCCGGTTACATCAGGATGGAGAAGAACTTCATCAACCGGAAACCCAATACAAGCTATTCAATAACCGAAGAAGGCCTGGAGAGCTTCAGCAGCCACCTCAAAGCCCTCGAAGAACTCATAAACAGAAAATAATTTTTTTATAACCCAACTTTGAATTACAAAGTACTTTAATCAATACAAACAACATGGAAACAGGAACAGAAAAACAGGAAAAATGGTATGAGTCGATGACCGTCAAGATGGTCCTTCTCGCAGTTATGGGTCTGATGCTTCTCATTCCCCTCGTGCTGATAAACGAGGTGATAAGGGAGCGCTCTGCCAACGCCGAGACCGCACGGACAGAGATAGGCGACCTGTGGGCTGCTGCTCAGACAGTCACCGGCCCGGTACTCAATGTGCCCGGCACCAGGGTCGTGTCAAATGACGGCTCCTACGTCACAACAACAATGCATCTTCTTCCCGACGAGCTGAAGGTTAACGGCGTGCTCGCACCCGAGCTGAGGTACAGGGGGATTTATGAAACGGTGGTTTATGACTCCGACATGAAAATTTCAGGCAACTTCGTCATTGCCGGCTATGAGCACCTGAACGATTACATCTGGCAGTGGGACAAAGCCTACATCTCACTGGGCGTGTCGGACAACAAGGGGATAAGCGACAAGGTCGAGATCAATGTCGGAGGCGTTATTGTCAGCGCTATTCCGGGCGCCGGCCAGACAGACCTCTTCGACAAGGGAATATCATTCCCGTTCCCCATCGACCCTGCTAAACTGGCTGAGTTCAAGGGTGATTTCAGTCTCAGCCTTAAACTCAGGGGAAGCGGCAGTGTGGCATTCTCACCTGTCGGCAGGACTACGGAGGTGGCTGTCTCATCAGTGTGGGATGCCCCGAAATTTACCGGCAACTTTCTTCCGGCAGCCCGCGATGTGACTGATACAGGCTTCACCGCCAGCTGGGTTGTCACCCATCTCAACCGCAGCTTCCCGCAGGTGTGGGAGGGGAAGAAGTATGCGCCTGCTGATGAGGCATTCGGGGTTGACCTGATCATGGAGGCTGACCATTATACAAAGGCTGAACGCAGCGCGAAGTACGGTGTTCTCTTCATCGCCCTTACATTCCTGGTTCTCATCATTATCGAACTGCGTTCGTCACAGCGCATACATATCTTCTATTATCTGCTTGTGGCTCTTGCACTTATCATGTTCTTCTCGCTGCTCACCGCTCTGAGCGAGCACATCGGGTTCAACCCCGCCTATCTCATCTCAGCTGCAGCTACAATCAGCCTGTTGACCTTCTTCTTCAGGTCACTGCTTGACAAGAAATGGATGGTGCTTCTCATCAGCGGCCTGCTGACGGTGCTGTATGTCTTTATCTTCTTCCTGCTGGCGATGAAGGATTACGCATTCCTTGTCGGCAATATCGGGCTATTCGTTTTGCTTGCCGCGCTGATGCTGGTATCCGCAAAATACAAGCTGTTCAGGGCATAGTTATCGCAGGGCGATGCTGTACCGCCGGGGGAGAGTCCCGGCGGTACAGAGATCCTGCGGGGTTCGACTGATAATCATTCTCCGCGAGAATCAGGGTCAATCTCTTCCAGACTGCCACTGATCGCGGATCCTTCCCCGCTGCATGACGACTGTCAGCGGGGAAGCTACTTTTATACCGGCAGGAATTGATGCCGCATAATTATTGTCCGCATTTTCGACTAACTTACAGCATCGTTTAAAACGGGAAATCAATGATGCTTAAAAGGTATATTGAAGAAAGGGGGCCCGATAAATTCGACCTGGTTATCGTCGGCGGAGGTATCACCGGTGCCGCAGTGGCATATATCGCTGCAGCGCGGGGCCTCTCGGTCGCCCTCTTCGAGAAAAAAGACTATGGCGGCGCCACCTCGGCAGCCACCTCAAAGC
>CAZHAI010000229.1:0-3995 GCA_964530645.1 uncultured Rikenella sp.
CGAGGCCTTTTTCTTCAAGTTCCCTCTTCAGACTCTCAAGTATGAGACTGCTTTCCGAGGCGCGACAACCGGTCCCGCCGCAGACAAGAAGGTGCATTCTGAACTTTGACATTATTCTTATCCTCCCTGTTATTAGTCTATTTTTTCGTAGTTAACCGGTATTATTCCTTCGACCAGTTCACCGTTCTTTATATACTTCTCAATAATCTCATCGGCCCTCTTTTTGTCGACGAAACCGTAAACGACAGGCTCCCTGCCGGGGAGCTGGACCTCCACGGTCGGCTCAGCGTAGCAGTAACCCATGCATCCGGTCTGGGTAACGACAGCGCCGATACCTCTCTTGTCAAGCTCATCAACGAAAAAGTCCATGATAGGCTTGGCGCCTGATGCGATACCGCAGGTTGCCATCGCAACCTTGACCAGGACGAGTCCTTCGGGATTGTCTCCCTTGACCCTCAGATCAAGCTTTACGCGTGCATCCTCACGTATCTTTTTTAAGTCTGCAAGTGATTTGAGTTTTTCCATTTCAAATTATATTTATCCGTAATATTTGTTACCTGAATTAAAGCGCAAATCTATCCCTCATAAGTTACTAAATTCCTAATATTTGTCATATCCTGATTCATTATTTCTGATCTCCGCAACATTTTCATTTATGATCTCCCTGAGCGCCCTGACAATGGTCAGGTCCGTGACTGCATCCTCACCCAATTCCTCCCTGATTTCACGGGTTGAAATGCTCCATCCGGCACCTTCGCAGTTGTGACTGTAGATTATGTTAATACCCGGGTTTGAGAGTATCAGCAGGGCTATGGTCCCGCTCACGTCCCCAAGCGGCGGTCTGTCTACGTGCCGGTACCCGAATGTGGCAATGACAGTTGTGCCGCGCCCGGGGGCGGAATCGATTGTCATTCCACCGCCGGCGAGACTTGCGTTCATCTGCAGCAGCGGCAGGCCCAGTCCCACCTTACGGGTGGTACGTGATGTGAAGTATGGATCGGCGGCTCTGCGCTTTGTCTCCGTATCCATCCCTTTTCCGTTGTCGGCAATAGTCAGTGTAAGGGTATCGGTTGAAAGCGATTCGCTGAGGGAGACACTGATCTCATTCGCTCCGGCCCTTACTGAGTTTTGTGCAATATCCATAATATGGAGTGCTATCTCCTTCATGGCCTGCGAAGTATTATGTGTCTTCCCTGCCCGGACCTGAGAGCCATTGCCAGCTCGGCGAAGGAGGGATGGTCAAGCATATATTCAGTGTACCTTCTGCCAATGTGTTCCGGTATGTGGGCGTCGGAATTGCGGATTACCGGATGGAGCAGATCGGGTGTCTGTCCCACCACCTCAACGGCATCGATATAGAGATCTTCCGGGATGAACCCGAGCTGGCTGGTGATGCTCATCGACGGACGGTCAATGTGTGCCGGGATGAAGAGACCCCCATGGCGGTGGGCTGAAGCTTCAACCTCATCAAGCGTGGCATTCAGGGCCGCAGGGAGGAAGTGGTTTATCTCGCGGATTATGTTCTCATCTTTGTCTATCACCACCTGGTCGCCCAGTATATCCGGATTGTGAGGCATGTGTCCGCAGTGATCATCAATCCATTGCTGGAAAGAGACCCTGGCTGCCTCATCAGGCAGTATGACAAGTGAGTGGACATCTTCGGCGCTTGTCACCTCAGCAGCCCTCAGGACTGTTATACCGGCCTCAATTCCCAGGGCGACAGTCAGTTCGCAATGGAGCGTGCTGTTGTGATCAGAGACTGCAATCATATCCAGTCCCCTTGCAACAGCCCTTGCGATGATCTCACGCGGAGTCATCTCCAGCGAGCCGCACGGCGAAAGGAGGGAATGGATGTGAAGGTCGGCCCTGAAAGGTCTCATTGTCAGCTGATGATTGAATACAGTTTTCCGGCGAGCTGAAATGTGGAGAGATCCGTTCCGAGCACCGGGATTGCCTCCTCATGGCTCTGAGTCATTGTATCGTCCCCCGGCTTTTCGCCGCAGGTAATAATAACGGCAGACAGGTCCCTCAGCGAGGCTATTGCCATTACGTTACGGTGTGTCTGGATCGTGATCCAGGCAGCGCCTGATTCTGCATGTCCCATCACGTCACTCAACAGGTCGGACGCATATCCGCCAGAGACTTCCCTGCCGAGACCCTCATGCCCGGAAAAGACTTTAAGTCCCAGTTTATCAACAATATCAGTTACTTTCATTTTCTGCACCTTTTTTATTACAGTTCTTTTCAAAATTATTATCACCCCAGATTTTTCTCATTATTCCGGCCGATCTCTCCCGGTCCATAAGTTCCTTCTCCATGTTTGACTCACGGATGAATACGCACTGTGATATATCTCCCCGGTGACGTACGATATCCTCAGCCAGAGCCTGGCAGGAAGGAGTTCCGCAAAGGCCGCAGTCGGTTCCCGGCAGCCAGCACATCAGCCGGCGTGAACGTTTCATCATCCTCATGGCCTTGTCGCGGTCGCCTGAGAGCCTGTACATTGAACGTGGCTTTATCTCCTCGGTTATCCTTACCTTATTCATCAGGTACTCTCTGTATGCATCGATGTCAGGAAATTCTCCGTCATCGGCAGTGTTTTTGCCGGGTTGCAGGTTACGCGCTTTGTTGCGCAGTCTTTCTGCCACCAGGAACCGGTTGGATGAGAGGAGCACACCGCCAGCACATCCCTCGTCACAGGCCCTGAGTTCGAGGTAATCAACACCGGTGATCTCGTCATTCTCAAGCTGCTCGAGGAACTCCGTCACGTTGCTCATTCCATCGATAGCAAGTGTGCGGCCGTCGACGCAGGATGCCTCGCCGTTTGTCAGGCTCCAGACAAGAGTGTCAGGATCGACCGAATATGCATGGTCCTCGCTGTGAGGCAATTCTCCCTTGTTCCTGAGGGTGCGGTTTATCTTGTTGTAGATGAAGTCCATGTTTATCACTCCGCTGATCGGGGTCGATTCCTCGCCGACAGGTGATTTCACGGCTGCGATCTTTGCGGCGCAGGGAGTGACGTAGAATACGCCTATCTCCGCGTTATGGGCTCCTCTGTCACGCAGGACTCTCCTGCAGTAGAATGCAGCCATTTCGAGAGGGGCTTTGATTGTGGCCAGGTTCCTGATAAGGGCGGGGAAGCGTACCTGGATGAGCCGGACCACAGCCGGGCAGTATGTCGAGATGAGAGGGCGGGGGAGGGTCCGGACATTCATCAGGTCCTCAATTGCAGGTTTGAGTATCTCGGCTCCGTGTTCAACTTCGTATACCCATGTGAATCCGAGGCTCTTCAATACCGCGCTGATCTCAGACATGGAGACTTCATGCCTGAACTGGCCGTGCAGTACGGCCGGCACAAGCGCCACCCTGTGCTTGTAATCAAAGATGCGGCTGAAGTCGTCCTGCTCAATTATGATTGCATGCACCGGGCAACTCCGGAAACACTCTCCGCAGTCGACGCAGCGATCCTCGATCAGCCTGGCTTTTCCGTCACTGATGCGGAGTGCTCCGGTAGGACAGACCCTCATACAAAGGGAACAACCCGTGCAGATATCCTCACGGATTGTCAGAGCGTGGTGAAAGAATCCTTTTTCCATATTTTCAGACAGTTGCGCTGTTCAGATTAATTGAAATTTCCAGTGTCGTACCCACCCCCGGTTCACTTTTAATTATGAAGTTGTCGGCATTGGCGCTGATGTTGGGCAGGCCCATTCCTGCGCCGAATCCCATCTCCCGCACTTCGGGAGATGCGGTTGAGAAACCCTTCTGCATTGCCTGTCCTATATCGGCAATACCCGGTCCGTTGTCAGTCAGCTTCATGAAGATGTTGTCAGTGTCGAGATCGACGTTGATCACACCGTCCCAGGCATGGGCGACGATATTCACCTCGGCTTCATAAAGACAGACAACCACTCTCTTGATGACGGTGCTGTCAACGCCGAGCTGCTTCAGCATCTTCTTGACCTGGCTGGAGGCATAACCCGCATGGGTGAAAT
>CAZHAI010000230.1:0-3959 GCA_964530645.1 uncultured Rikenella sp.
TGAGGAGGATCTGGATGCGCTCAGGGAAGACCTCGAGCTGATGCTGGCAAGAAGGCAATAAGTAAGTAATCAATTTAATCATTTAAATAATAATTATGGAAAACACACAAGTAAATGCAATGCCGCGCATAGGCGACAAGGCACCGGAATTCAAGGCAGTAACAACGCAGGGCGAAATCAACTTCCCGGCAGATTACTCAGGCAGCTGGGTGATTCTCTTCAGCCATCCGGCTGACTTCACTCCGGTATGCACAAGCGAGTTTATGACGTTTGCCTCGATGGAGGCGCAGTTTGCAAAAGCCAACACGAAGCTCGTCGGACTCTCTGTTGACGGACTCTACAGCCATATTGCATGGCTTCGCACAATCAAGGAAAAGATCGAGTACAAAGGGATGAAGAATGTTGAGGTGAACTTCCCCCTGATTGAAGACATCACAATGTCTGTTGCCGGGAAATACGGTATGATGATGCCGGGCGAGAGCAGTACAAAGGCTGTCAGGGCAGTATTCTTCATCGACCCCAAGGGCATCATCCGTACAATCATTTATTATCCCCTCAGCCTGGGCCGTAACTTCCAGGAGCTCTACAGAGTGGTCGTAGGACTGCAGACTGCTGATGCATTCTCGGTTGCACTGCCTGCCGACTGGCAGCCGGGCGATGATGTGATCGTTCCCACAGCCGGTTCATGCGGCGTGGCCAAGCAGCGTATGGAAAGCAAGGAAGAGATGAAGTGCTACGACTGGTTCTTCTGTACGAAGAAACTTGACAAGCAGAAGGTTCTTGATACAATACTGAAGAAGTAACTGTCATATGACCACGTTGCGACAGGTCTGAGACCTGTCGTTACATTCTGGATGACAGTATTTTGCATATGGAAGATGTTGCGGCAGATCCCGGGATCTGCCGCTTCTGTATGGTTAATACGATCTTACATGGACATTCCGCACTGCACGGCCCGAGGGATCATTCCGGTTCCTGAACGACTCATCCCAGGCCAGCGCCTCTGGGGTGCTGCATGCAACTGACGGCACCGAGGGAACGGTCATCGCCGCAGTTTCTGACGGGAAGTGCTCAGTGAAAATGGAACGGTAAAAATACTCCTCCTTGGTCATAGGTGTGTTCAGCGGATACCGGAAACGGGCCGTTGCCATCATTTCGTCGGTGACATTATTGGAAGTCAGCTCCTTAAGTGTGTCAATCCAGCTGTACCCCACCCCGTCTGAAAACTGCTCCTTCTGGCGCCACGCAATGTCATGAGGCAGGTAATCCTCAAATGCCTTCCTCAGAATCCATTTCTCCATCCTTCCGTTTCCTGCCATCTTGTCGGACGGGTTAAGCCTCATTGCCACATCCAGAAACTCCTTGTCGAGGAAGGGTACCCTTCCCTCCACGCCCCAGGCTGCGAGCGATTTGTTTGCCCGCAGGCAGTCGTACAGATGGAGTTTGCTGAGTTTGCGTACCGTTTCCTCGTGGAACTCGCGTGGCCCGGGCGCCCTGTGAAAATAGAGGTATCCGCCAAAAATCTCGTCGGCACCCTCTCCCGAAAGCACCATCTTCACTCCCATCGATTTTATCACCCTGGCCATCAGATACATCGGTGTAGAGGCCCTGACAGTTGTGACATCATAGGTTTCGAGGTAGTATATGACATCGCGCACCGCATCGAGCCCCTCCTGTACCGTTATGTGTATCTCATGATGCACAGTGCCAATGTGGTCGGCCACCCTGCGCGCCGCCGTCAGGTCCGGTGACCCCTCCAGGCCGATGGCGAAGGAGTGCAACTGAGGCCACCATGCATCGGCCTGGTCATCGGTCTCGATGCGGCGCGCAGCATACTTTTTCGCGATAGCCGAAATAACAGAACTGTCGAGTCCGCCGGAGAGCAGCACGCCATACGGTACATCAGACATTAGCTGACGGTGAACAGCCTTCTCAAGAGCCTCGTGCAGAGCGACGATGTCAGTGGTGTTGCCCGCCACGGAATCATAAGATGTCCAGTCCCGACTGTACCATTTGGTCATAACCCCGTCCCTGCTGAAGAAGAAATGCCCGGGAGGAAAGATCTCGATCTTCATGCATACACCTTCCAGAGCCTTGAGCTCCGAGGAGAAGTAGAGGTTGCCGTGAATATCCCAGCCCATGTAAAAGGGTATGATGCCGATATGATCACGTGCAGCGAAGTAGCAATCGTTCACCTCATCATAAAGGACAAAGGCAAAAATACCGTTCAGTTCATCAAGGAAGTCTGTTCCCCTGTCGGCATAGAGTGCAAGGATCACCTCGCAGTCCGATTTGGTTGTGAAATCATAGGTGTCCCTGTACCTCTCCCTTATCTCCCGGTGATTGTATATTTCACCGTTTACGCCCAGGATCAGGCGGCGATCACGACTGTAGAGAGGTTGTCTTCCCGACTGCACATCAACTATTGAGAGCCTTTCATGGGCAATGATTGCCTTCTCGCCGCAATATATGCCGGACCAGTCGGGACCGCGGTGCCGCAGCTTGCCGGACATCTCAAGAATCTTCGGCCGCAGCTCCTCTGCCCTCACTTTCAGGTCAAAAACACCAACAACACCACACATGAATTAATTTATTAAGAGTTAAAGGGAGCAAAAGTAAGTTTTTATTTTGCTTGCAGTGCGTTTTTGCTATGTTTTTTAACCTATTTGTATGTTTTAGTTGAATATATATTATTAATGATCTACGACCAACGATCTCATGGGTGTTGCTTGGTTCTACAATGCTTTATGGCCTACGGCCAATCATTGCGCGTAGCGCATAAAGCATTGTAGAACAGGACGATAAAAATATATTTGGTCGTAGACCATCAAGCATTGTGGCCAGGCACTGGATTCCCTGATATCACTTGATTCCCTGATAGAAATCATTCCCCTTATCATCTGTCAGAATAAACGCCGGCATGTTTTTCACAACAATCTTCCTTACCGCCTCCATGCCCAGTTCCGCGAAATCAACAACCTCCACCGACACTATATTCTCAGCAGCAAGGATGGCAGCCGGGCCTCCAACGGAACCCAGGTAGAACCCCCCGTGCTTTTTGCATGCATCAATTACCTGCTGCGAACGGTTACCCTTGGCCAGCATCACCATTGATCCGCCAAGACTCTGGAAAAGATCAACATATGTGTCCATACGCCCGGCAGTTGTCGGCCCGAACGAGCCCGAGGCCATCCCCTCAGGCGTCTTCGCCGGTCCGGCATAGTATACCGGGTGGTTTTTGAAGTATTCCGGCATGGGTTTGCCCTCATCCAGCATCTGCCTGATGCGGGCATGGGCCATGTCGCGCGCCACTATCAGTGTGCCGCTCAGACTCAGCCGCGTCTTAACCGGGTATTTGCTGAGCTGCGCCAGTATCTCCTTCATGGGTCGCTCGAGGTCAATTTCCACCGGCTTGTCCAGCTCGGGCGCCTTATCCGGCATAAACCTCTTCGGCTCTGTCTCGAGCTGCTCAATGAAAACACCTTCGGAAGTGATCTTACCCTTGATGTTGCGGTCGGCGCTGCAGCTCACGCCTAACCCAACGGGACAGGAGGCAGCATGGCGCGGCAGCCGGATGACCCTGACATCATGCACAAAATATTTCCCGCCAAACTGGGCGCCAACGCCAAATTCCTGGCATATCTTCTCAACCTTCCCCTCCCACTCAAGGTCACGGTATGCCCTGCCGGCGTCATTGCCCGAGGTAGGCAGATCATCAAGGTATCCCGCTGAGGCAAGCTTGACCGTCTTTAATGTCATTTCCGCCGAGGTTCCGCCGATGACAAGCGCCAGGTGGTATGGCGGACATGCCGACGTTCCCAGGTCGCCTATCTTCTCTCCGATGAACTTCCGGAGCGATGCCTCGTTCAGGAGCGACTTCGACTGCTGGTACAGGAAGGTTTTATTGGCTGAGCCCCCTCCCTTGGCGATGAAGAGAAACCGGTACTCGTCGCCCTGGC
>CAZHAI010000231.1:0-3953 GCA_964530645.1 uncultured Rikenella sp.
TGATACGCGGAGATGAAGAGCATCAGGATACTTTTACAGTACCTCAGGCCCTACAGGTGGCTTGCGGTGCAGAACATGGGATTCAATATCCTCAGCGCTTTTTTTGCTCTGTTTACCTATACCCTTATCGTACCGTTTCTCCAGATACTGTTCAGCAGGGTGGCTTCCGTTCCCGATCCCGGACCCTTTTCCCTCTCCGCATCGTACCTGAAAGACTGGACAAACTGGTTTTTCTCCTCGTCTATCGAGCGATACGGAGAAATGAGAACACTCCTCATCGTGGTCTTCGTCTTTGCGGTGGCCAGCTTTATCAAGAACCTTCTTATCTTCCTGGCCAACAACTGTATGGCAAGTCTTCGGGCAGGAACCGTCAGGGATGTCAGGAACCGGGTATATGACAAGATACTGCGCCTGCCTCTCTCTTATTTTTCGGAGGCCCGTAAGGGCGACCTGATGACAAGGGTATCAAACGATGTGCAGGAGATAGAAGTCTCGGTGATGTCATCGCTCTCCATGCTCTTCCGCGACCCGTTTACCATTATTATTTTCGTCATTTACCTGTTTGTTACCAGCCCTCAGCTGACCCTTTTCGCTTTGCTGATGCTGCCGTTGAGCGGGTGGGCCATCGCCCGTATCAGCAGGAGCCTTAAGAGCGCTTCATTCGTTGGACAACAAGCGCTGGGAAGGCTGCTTTCAGTGCTCGAGGAGACACTCACCGGGCTTCGCATAGTAAAGGGATTCAATGCAGAGGACAAGATGAGGAGGCAGTTCGGCGTGGCCAATGAAAAATTTACGAAAACCTTCAGGAGGGTGGCACGCAAGGCTTATCTCGCCCACCCGGTAAGTGAGTTCCTCTCGACTGTGGTGCTGCTGATTGTCATCTACTACGGAGGATTCCTCGCACTCAGGGGCACAGGAAACATGTCGCCTGACAGGCTCATCGCATTCGTGGTCGTCTTCTCACAGATAATACAGCCGGCAAAAGCAATATCAAGCGCATGGTTCAGCATACAGAAGGGGATGGCCTCAATTGACAGGATAAACGAAGTGCTCAACGCCGGCGAGACAATAACACAGAAACCCGATGCAGTCCGGATAACAGGCTTTAATGACAGGATAGAGTTCAGAAATGTGTGGTTTGCCTATAACAATGACCCCGTGCTGAAGGATATCTCCCTCACAATCAGGAAGGGACAAACTGTTGCCGTAGTGGGCCGGTCGGGTGGGGGCAAGTCAACCCTGGCTGACCTCATACCCAGGTTCATTGACCCCGACAGGGGTGCCGTTCTCATTGACGGAGCAGATGTGAGGGACGTCAACATTAGGGATCTCAGGCAACTGATGGGTATTGTGAGTCAGCAGGCGATACTGTTCAATGATACCTTTTATAATAACATTTCCTTTGCCCTCGATGAGGTCAAAGATGAGGGGAGCGTTGAACGGGCTGCAACAATTGCCAATGCTCACGCCTTCATAACTGAGACACCTGACGGTTACCAGAATACCGTTGGCGAAGGTGGCAACAAACTAAGTGGCGGTCAGCGCCAGAGGATAAGCATTGCCAGAGCCATAATGGCTAATCCGCCGATCCTTATTCTTGATGAGGCCACCTCGGCGCTCGATACCGAGTCAGAGCGCCTGGTGCAGGACGCCATGCTTAAGCTGATGGAGAACCGCACGTCGGTAATCATCGCCCACCGGCTCTCTACAATACAGCATGCAGACATGATAGTGGTGGTGGAAGATGGCCGGATAGAGGAGTGCGGAACACATGAGGAGCTCATAAGGAATCCAACCGGCATCTACAGGAAACTGTATGAAATGCAAACCTTTTAAGCAATGGAGATGTGCGATTTGCGATTTGCGATCTTCCACGCAGGGGATAAAGCTTTGTAACAGTATCAACGCAAACAAAACCATCCGGACATTGTTTAATCAACAACAGACAAATCAACCCATATTGAATAATGGAGACTAAAACCACCACAGACATTCTGAAGGAAGCCATCCTGCTTGAGCAACGCGGCAGGGCTTTCTATTCCAGTGTAGCTGCACAGACAGCCAGCGAGGCTGTGAAACAGATTTTCACGATGATTGCAAATGAGGAAGAGGAGCACATTCGCTTTCTCTCTGAACAGTATGCCCATTACCGGAAGCACAATGTATTCGGTGATGTTACAGTGCATCAGGGCGATGCTCGTGACGAGGTGACCAGGTCTGTCCTCTCGGAAGAGATGAAGAGCCAGATCAGCGCTGCCGGCTTCGAAGCCGCAGCAATAAGCGCAGCGATGGATTTCGAGGCAAAGGCTGTGGAGCTATACTCATCACGGGCTGAGTCAGCCAATGATCCAAATGAAAAATCGCTCTACAGAATGCTTGCTGAATGGGAGAGAGGGCATCATCAGTGGCTGGCACGCATCGACAAGGAGTTGAGGGAGCAGGTCTGGTATGACAATAACTTCTGGCCCTTCTAGTCAAGCTTTACCATACGCCTGAATTTTGCAGGTATCTTTGATTCGAAACGCATCTCCTTACCGGTAACGGGGTGAATGAATGCCAGTACGCTGGCATGGAGACCCAGCCTTCCGATAGGGCTTGAGGTGGCGCCGTACTTTTTGTCGCCGGCTATACTGTGGCCTATCTCCTGCATGTGAAGCCTTATCTGGTTCTTTTTTCCCGTTTCCAGTGTCACCTCCAGCAGAGAATATTCCTTTCCGCTTTTCAGTTTTCTGAATCTTGTGACAGCCAGTTCGCCTTTTTCCGGGTTGCGTGTTGAGTGCATTACAAGTGCCTTGCTCTCATATATATATGATTTTATGACGCCCTCCGGCTCGGTCACCTCGCCCTCGACGAGGGCGACATAGGTGCGTGAAGTGACGTTGCGTTTCCAGTCACGCTGCATGAGGCTCTGCACCTTTTCGCTTCGCGCAAACATCATCAGTCCCGAGGTATCGCGGTCGAGGCGGTGGACGATGAATATCCGGTTTGACGGGTTCTGGCTCTTTACAAATGTGCTGAGAATATTATAGGCGGTGAGGTACTTTTCGTTGTCCGAAGCCATCGAGAGAAGTCCCGCATTTTTGTCAATCACCACCAGGTGCTCATCCTCGTAGACCAGGCGCATGTTGCGTGCCATCAGTCCCCCGGTATGTCTTGTGGCGGAGATAGTTATTGAGTCTCCTGTTTTCAGTTCATGGTTGAACTGGGTCACCGGCTCGCCGTTGACCAGTACCTGGCGGTTACGGAGAAGTGACTTGATGTTGTCACGGCTCTTGTTTTTCAGTGAGCTGATGAGGAAGGGCATCAGTGTTGTCTGCCCGGTAACCTCGAGAGGGATGTCAGTTGTCATATGCGGAGTCTTGGTGCAAAGATAGGGGAGAATATGGGATTACCTTCGGTGATCCCTGTCCGGGGGGGCGCGACTGACAATTCAGGCATGCGCAGAGGTGTGATAACCTTCGGTGATCAGGGGATTACTCTCCGCCGGCTGGCGGATCGTGATCCCTGTCCGGGGGGACCTGCAAACCACAGCGCTCTCACGGGCTGCGCCCATGAGATCTTTATTTTCCGTTATTGCTCGCTCCGGCAAGCCAGGCTCGCACTGCCGTAAAATAAAAGTCCCTTCCGCCTGCAGGCGGAAGGGAGCGCTGTGTTTTGCGGAGAAAGAGGGATTCGAACCCCCGGTCCAGTCGCCCGGACAACGGTTTTCAAGACCGCCGCAATCGACCACTCTGCCATTTCTCCCTTTGCATCCCTGACTCACCGTGGGTGACGGGCGCAGCGGGTGCAAATATAATCTTTTTTTGCTTTTCTGCCCCGGAGACAAAAATTTAACCGGAATGCTCACCTGGCACCATCCTCTGACCCCCCGTAAATGGGCGCCTGACACTATCACCGAGCCTCTGTTCACCATCTTGCGCGGGGTTATTAACAAAAAAAGTGCTCATTTCTCA
>CAZHAI010000232.1:0-3936 GCA_964530645.1 uncultured Rikenella sp.
GGTTTTTTCGATGGCATTGGGATTGATGTATCTCTTGTATATGTCATTTACCAGGTACGCCGGGGCTGCGTTCACCGTAGCGGCGAAGTTGCTCATGAAGGCGGCGATGAGGCCTGCAAGGAGGAAACCGAGCAGACCCACGGGCACATATGTTGCGAGTACCTCGGGCAGGATGCTCTCGAAGTCAGGATTTGTAAGCGAACCCGTATAAAGCTTGTCAAAGTTCACAAGCGCAAGGATTGTGAGTCCGGCAACCATGAAGTAGCGTGTAGGGTTGAGAACCACGCTCACAAGGGAGCTCATCTTCGAGGCCTCTTTAGGGTTTTTAGTTGCGAGGACACGCTGCATGTCATAGTTTGGTGCCGGACCGGCTGCCGAGACAAGTATCCCCTTGAAGAGCATCATCACGAAGAAGAGGCCGAACAGCTCATAGCCGTCAGTCTTGATCCAGTCATTGAAAGAGTGCAGTTTCGGGGAGGCTGTAGCTGAGATTGCATGCCAGTCGAGTCCCGTGGTCCTCCCGAACCAGAGGCTCTTCCAACCTTCAGGGATGACCGAGTTGAGGGCATCGGGGGAGACCTGTTTGATTGCGATGATGCCCACGGCAATTGATGCGATTGTGAGTATGCCATACTGGATGACCTCGGTGATGACAACGCTGAACATACCTCCCTTAACGACGTAGAAGGTGGTTATTGCCATCAGGATGAGGGCATAGAGGTTGACATTTATCTGAGGGTGCGCAAGGATGTATTCAGGATTTGACACAAGGGGCGGCAGAAATGCCGCCACAAATTTACCGATCCCCTTGAAGCCGTATGACAGGAAGCCTATCACGCTTACAAGGGCGAACACCACCACGATGACATGGGACAGGTTCGAAGCCCTCCCGTCGCCGAACCGTGTCTTGATCCACTCGGCACCGGTCATGACGTTGGAGCGTCTCAGCCAGGCAGAGAGGTAGACCATAAGGAAGATCTGGTTGAAGACGGGCCACATCCACGGTATCCAGATGCTCTTCAGTCCGTAAACCGAGAGCCAGTATACAATCAGCATTGTGCCGGCGATGTCGAACATGCCGGATGCGTTGGAGATGCCCAGAAAGTACCAGGGCAGGGAGTTGCCTCCCAGGAAGTACGACTGGATGTTTCGCGAGGCCCTTTTCGATACCCAGTTGCCAATGAAGATGGTGGCCACAAGGTACAGAATGACTATGCCCAGGTCAATAAGATGCAAATTCATGGTTATGGTCAGTTAGTTGGGTTATTTTCAGATAATGAATGATATCCGTCCTTTTCTTGTCTTGTCGTACACTTCCCGGCTGAAGAGGTAGTACTGTGCGGGTTTGTGCGGTACCCCCTGCTGTTTTTTCCTGAGCGGGATGACATAGTGCATCTGTCCCACTTTTTTCCTGAAATTCCGCTTGTCGAAGGATGTCCCCAGGAGCGCCTCGTAGAGCTTCTGAAGCTGTGAGATTGTGAAGTAATCAGGCAGCAGCTCGAAGGCGATAGGTTCGACTTTCACCTTGCGCTGAAGGGCTTCCAGGGCGTAGTAGAAGAGGTACTTATGGTCGAATGCCATTTCCATTTCCTGAACCATTGATACCGGGAACCATGCAACATTCCTGTCCTGTAGCGTGAGGGTGACCTTTGTGTTGTCAATCAGTGCCAGGTAGCCGACTGTGACAACGCGGTCAGCGAAGCCCTTGTTTATATAGTCAAGCCACATCTTGTCCTTTGGTGAGGAGACACGGTCAAGCTGCCCGAAGGCACCGAACTGCTCCAGGAAGATATTGTCAAGACCTGTCAGTCCCTTCAGGATTCTGGCAGCCGCACTGTCAAGGTCTTCATCCTCGAAGATATGATAGCCGGTGAGAGTGTGATCCTTGATGAGGACCTTACCGGTTTTCTCATCCTTCATCTCCCTTTCAACAAGCAGGACATTCAGCTTTTCAAAGTCAAATCCGAATATCACACAGTCAACTGAGATGTTGGGAACGATCTTGTGAGCTATCATTTTATTATACCCGGTAAGTGATAAAATGACTTAGTGTACAATGTAAGAATTCAAAGGTATTTCAAAATATTTGCATAATCAACAGGGGAGCGAAAAAAAGATCCGCCGTATATGACGACCGGAAGGTGCAGTAAGCGTCTCTTATTATAATATAATGTGTACCGGCAATTCGCAGGCGTGATTGCCCAAAGTATAATTTCAGGCGAGCCACAGCAATCTTATCAAATAATTATTAACTTTGTGTAAGTAGTACACCAACAAAAGCTGATTTTAATTTTTTTCTGGCAGCACTAATCAAATAATTACAATAAAGAGACAAAATAGTATCAGTGCTGCCGTCTTAAGATGGCTTAACTTTAAAAACCTAAAACTGCACAGCTATGCAAAACAAACTCTTTAGACAAACAATTCTTATTTGTCTGGCAGCAGTAATGTCATCTGCAGTTCTTTTCGCACAGCAAAGAACTGTTACCGGAAGGGTACTTGATGACAATAATGCTGGCTTGCCCGGAGCCTCAGTAGTGGTAAAGGGCACGACGATAGGAACTGCTTCAGACCTGAACGGGAATTTCTCCCTTCAGGTACCTTCAGATGCCACCACACTGGTGGTAACCTTTGTTGGGATGGATACCAGGGAGGTGCCGATCACTTCAGGGCCCATGACAATAGCAATGGCAATGTCAGCCGAGGAGGTTGATGCTGTCGTTGTGATCGGGTATGGCACCATCCGGCGGTCGGAAGTTACATCCGCAATCGCCTCCGTCAAATCGGAGGAGATACAGGATCTTGTGGTGACCGGGGTTGACCAGGCTCTCCAGGGCAAGGTTGCCGGACTCCATGTAATGAACAACAGCGGTCAGCCCGGCGGAGGTGTCTCCGTAAGGGTCAGAGGGATCACCTCTATTAACAGCAATGACCCGCTTATAGTCATTGACGGTGTTCCGTTCACCTCCAATAATGTTGAAAACACAGGCTATGACGGCCTTGGCGGTTCGGACGGCCAGACGCAGAACAGCTTCCTGGCTACAATGAACCCCAATGACATCGAATCGATAGACGTGCTCAAGGATGCCTCGGCACAGGCTATTTACGGGTCACAGGCAGCCAACGGCGTGCTCCTCATAACCACAAAGAAGGGGAAGGCCGGTGACGGCAAGGTCACCTACGACGCTTCGTACGGGATACAGGACGTATACAGAACACTTGATGTAATGAACCTCAGCGAATTTGCCGAGTATCAGAACGCCGTCATCGCAGAACTGGGCCCGGGCTACACCCCCACCGAGGAGTTTGCAGACCCGTCGCTGCTTGGCGAGGGCACCAACTGGCAGGACGCAATCTTCCGCCAGGGATACACAATGGATCATCAGCTTGGCATATCTGGAGGCAAGGATAATACAAGTTATTACTTCTCCGGAGGCTATTTTGACCAGAAGGGTATCCTTATCGGCTCCGACTTCAAGCGCTACTCCACACGCTTCAACCTCGACAGCCAGGTCAAGAAATGGCTGAGGGCAGGCGTAAGCTCCAACATCACAAGGAGCATCCAGAATGTTACACTGGCTGACGCCGCAGAAAGTACAATATGGTGGTCAACCCTTCAGAACCCCCTCATTCCTGTTAAAAACCTTGACGGGACCTGGGCCGGAAACTACACTGTAGGTGGCTACGCATACACAGCTGACAACCCTGTTGCCACAAGCAGCAGCAGGGGCAACAAGACGGTTCAGAGCCAGATATTCGGTAATATCTATGCTGATATAATCTTCATGGAGGGGCTGTCACTCAGGAACGAATTCTCCTACCAGATCGGAATGAGAAACAGTATCGCATTCCAGTATGAAGCTAACATAGGGACGCGGTCGCTGCAGGCACAGCTCTATGACAACCGCAACAACTCCTATTATTATGCTGTCAGGA
>CAZHAI010000233.1:0-3925 GCA_964530645.1 uncultured Rikenella sp.
GATGCGCTTCATCGCTGCTCAGTACATTGCTTACCTCTCCGGCGGCCTGTGGAAAGAGTGTGCTGAGCATTCAAACAGGATGGCACACGAACTGCAGAAAAGACTCAGGGAGATAAACGGCATTAAGATTACACAGAAGGTGGAAGCAAACGGTGTGTTCGTGATTATGCCCGACCGGGTGGCAGCACTCCTCAGCAGGGAATATTTCTTCTACCCGTGGAATGAACAGATATCTGAATACCGGCTTATGACAAGCTGGGATACTTCTTCAGATGATGTACGTCAGTTTATTGAACGCCTGAAAGTTATACTTTACGAGGAGAAATAAGCGCTAACAGAATTCTACTTGCCGCCAGGGCATAGAAGCATGCTGTCGCCGTAACTTAGAAACCGGTACCCTGATGCGAGGGCATGATCATATATCTTCTTCCATGAATCACCTGTGAATGCCGCAACCAGCAGAAGCAAAGTGCTGTGAGGCTGATGAAAGTTGGTGAGCATACTCTGAACCATTCTGAACCTGTAACCAGGAACAATGATTATATCTGTTTTTGCCTCCAGAACATCCTTTCCGTCACGCTCCATTTGTGCCAGGAGGAAGTCAATTACGGCGGAAGGGTGAGTATTTGTATCCCTCTCATATGGCTCCCACTGCGACACGGAGGGTATTCCGTTCCCGGGCCATCTTCCTTCTGCTGAGCTCAATCCGAGCCAGTAGAGGCTCTCAAGTGTCCGGACGGTGGTGGTGCCCACCGCAGTGATTTTACTGTCTCTGAGCTTCTCCAGGGTGCCTTTGGAGACAAAGAAATGCTCACTGTGCATCATATGGTCGGCTATCAACTCCGATTTGACCGGTCTGAAGGTGCCGGCACTGACATGAAGGGTCACCTCGGCACGCTCTATGCCTGCTTTCTCAAGTGATTCCATCACTGCAGGGGTGAAGTGCAGTCCCGCAGTGGGTGCTGCCACGGAACCGTTGATGCGTGCATAGGTGGTCTGATAGGTTGACTTATCACTCTCCTCGTCAGTCCTTCCAAGATAAGGAGGAATGGGCATATGTCCCATATCCTCAAGCACCTGTGCAAAGGAGAGGCTGCTGACATCCCAGCTGAACCGGACAATAAACGAATCGCCATGGGTACCGGTCCTTTCAGCTGTCAGGATATGATCTCTGCCAGCGTGGGTGAAACGTGATTCAAGGAGCCCTTTCTTCCAGCGCTTCAGGTTGCCTATCAGACACTTCCACTCGACAGGCCCGCCGGATGAGAGATTCATTGAAAATTCGCCTGGATTGTGCGGCTCAAGACAGAAAACTTCTATTGCAGCGCCGCTCTCCTTGCGGAAGATGAGCCTGGCACGGATCACCCTGGTGTTGTTGAAGACAAGCAGGTCGTCGCTGCCTGTCAGCGATGGAAACTCCCTGAAGACCCTGTCACTGATACTGTCACCATCCCACACAAGCAGTTTTGATGAATCCCTCTCAGGCAGCGGATACCTTGCTATCCGCTCGGGAGGCAGATCATACGAGTAATCTGCTATTCTTATGTTGCCGTATCTGTTTTTCATTCCTGTCAGAACCACTGTGCGGAGAGGCCTTCTCCCGGCCTGGTTTGTGCCTTTATCATTCCCTTTTGATAAGGTCGGGCAAAAATAGCTATTTTTAAGATCAGAAAATATGGAATGAAACAGGGCAGCAGGAGCAACACACCGGCAGGCGCAGGATCGATGCGGGAGGTCGATCTTCACCTTAAGGCAGGATATAACAGCGCTGATGCCCTGGAGCGGCAACTGGCAAGGTTCAGGGGTGAGCTCGCCAGTGCGGTCAGGACGGGAGAGCCGGGGGTGGTCTTCATTCACGGTTCCGGCAGTGGAAAACTCAGGGAGACGATCGAGGCAATAATTGCAGCCGAGTACCCTGCATGCAGTTGCCAGGATGCCCCGTTCAGCAGATACGGTTTCAAAGGCGCAACAATTGTGAGAATAAGCAGATAAGATCAATAATCACGCAACTCCGGAGTCAGACTCCCGCAAAAAAACCGGCAGCTTTCCCCTGCAGCAGGTCTCACCCTCTGGCGTGGCAGCGATTCAATCGGGATAGTTACTCGTACTGGTCAGCAATCACGGTTCTGCCGTACAAATAATAGGGCACATCTGTGGCGCCTCCGAGCTGCCTGTACCAGGCCGGGGTGACAACAGTGCCATCGGGCTTCAGGAGCGTCCGCTCATAGACAGCGTAGACAGGATTGAAAACCAGGTCGGTCACGCCCACAGTGTAGAGCGGCTCTGAAACCTCGCCTGCAGGAGCCTCTTTCCTGACCTTCACATCAAGACCGTTAAAGGTGAGAAGTTCCCTGAGAAATTCCATTCTCGCCCCGGGTACATTGGCTTCGACAATTGTGCACCTTGTACCGTCAATCTCACCGGTTATATGCTTTGCTGTGGATAGTATTGCCATATTTCCGCTGTTTTAAATGCCATAACTTATGTTTCTGATCATTTCAAAGAGACCGCTTGCAAAACCTGTCACAACAATGCCGGCAATACAGATTGCCAGGCCGAGCTTTTCCATGAAATCGCTTTTGAATACAGGAACCGGGGATTCGTTTTTGTTGATAAACATGGCCTTGACAACCAGGAGGTAGTAATAAAGCGCAATTATCGTATTGAGAACCGCGATTGTCACAAGCACATAGAAACCCTTCTCAGCTGCCGCGATGAAAAGGAAAAACTTCCCGAAGAAACCTGCTACGGGTGGTATTCCCGCCAGTGAGAACATCGCAAGCATCATTGTGATGCTGAGGCCCGGGTTGGTTCTGTAAAGACCGTTATAGTCATCCATGCTCTCCTTTCCGGTCTTTTCGGCGATGACAGAGATCACACCGAAGGCAGCCAGGTTGGAGAAAATGTATACAAGGGCGTAATATATCACAGTCGTCATCCCGAGACGGTTTCCACCAATGAAGCCAAGCAGGAAGAACCCGGCCTGAGCAATTGAGGAAAAGGCAAGGAATCTTTTCATATTCTTCTGCCTCAGGGCAAACAGGTTACCAATAGTGATTGTCATAACTGCAATCACCCAAATGACCTTCTCCCACGTTACTGAAATAACCGGGAAGACCCCGAAGACTATGATTATGAAAATGAAGGCTGCCGCGCCCTTGCTCACAACCGAAAGGTAGGATGTCACATTCACCGGGGCACCTTCATACACGTCAGCAGTCCAGAGATGGAAGGGGACAAGAGACATCTTGAATCCCATCCCCGCAAAAAAGAAGATGAAACCCAGGATCACAAGAGGTACTGAGGTCAGTGTTGCGGCCACTTCGGTGAAGTAAAGCGAGCCGGTAACGCCGTATATCATTGAAAGTCCGAAAAGTAGAATACCCGATGAGAGGGTGGAGGAGAGGATCAGCTTTATCCCTGCCTCGGCAGACCTGTTCTGATACCGGTCAAAGGCGGCAAGTGCTGCCAGTGGTATCGTTGCAAGCTCGATGCCAAGGTAGAACATCAGGAAGTGCCCGGATGAGATCATGAAATTCATCCCGATAAGTGTTGAGATGAGAAGCATGAAATACTCATGGATCTTGTTCCTGTTCTCAGGTCTGCCAAGCCATGTATATGACTGGATGAGCACTATCAGTGTCCCGATGTTGAGAATGTTCTTCATCAGGGTAGTTGTGCCGCTGGCCTGGTACATGCCTCCGAAGAGAGTGCCGGTGGCAGCCGGCAGGAATCCGACTGCAGTCACGATCGCAAACAGAACTACGGCAATGCCTTTTATCTTTTCCTTGTTCCGTTCGCCGGTAAACACCTCTGCCACCAGGATGAAAATAAAGGCGAGGGTCAGTACCAGCTCATGGCGCATTATAACAAAGCTTTCTGGATTCATTTTTGCAGGGTTAAATATATTCCTGTAAGTCAGTAG
>CAZHAI010000234.1:0-3905 GCA_964530645.1 uncultured Rikenella sp.
CCCGATCTGCCAGCCGGCGGATACAGGAAACTGCCGACTGCTGACTGCCGACTGCCAACTGCCGACTGCTGACTGCCGACAGCTGACTGCCGACTGCTGACTGCTGACTGCCAACTGCCGACTGCTGACTGCTGACTGCCAACTGCCGACTCTAATCATGTGATTATCCATTCTTCATTACTTAACACATTCTGGTAGATTATAGTTCATATGCCGGATCCCAGAAGCGTTCATGGAATTCCAGCACACGGTCGTCTTCCACGGTGAAGCCTTCGTTTTCCAGCAGTTGCTGCATGGTTGACGAGTTACCGAAGTGGTGCTTGCCGGAGAGTAGCCCGTTGCGGTTCACCACACGGTGGGCCGGAATGAATTCCGGAACATGATGCGATGAGTTGAGAGCCCATCCCACCATCCTGGCCGACCCGGCAGTGCCCAGGTACCTGGCGATGGCTCCGTATGAGGTAATCCGTCCGAAGGGAATCAGCTTCGTGACCTCATAGACGCGGCTGAAAAAGCCGTCACTGTCACGCTCCGGGAGTGATGATTTCCTTGTCATCTGGCAATCTGAAAGACAGATATGTAATAGGAACCCCCTGTTTCAGGAAGATCTCCTCATAATGCGTTCTTATTGACAGCAACGGATCTCCCGGCAGATCAGTGTAAAGGTCGGTGACCCTGGTGATGACCTCCAGCCCGTTTACACGGGTCAGCTCAACAGTATAGTCATGCAGCTCACGGCAGTCTGTCTTGAGGTGCACAATACCCCCATTCTTCAGGTATTGCCTGTAGAGGTTCAGATACTGCGGACCGGAGAGCCTCTTCTTTTCCCTTATCCTCTTCATCTGCGGATCAGGGAAGGTGAGCCAGATCTCATCCACTTCGCCGGGGGCGAAAAAGGAACCTGTAACCTCGATTCGGGTCCTCAGGAATGCGGCATTGGGAAGCTTCAGGTCGTGAGAATCCTTCGCTCCGCGCCACATGCGTGCCCCTTTGATGTCGATGCCGATTATGTTTCTGTCAGGATAATGGCTGGCCAGCCCCACCGTGTATTCACCCCTGCCGCATCCCAGCTCAAGGATTATCGGGTTATTGTTGCCGAACCATTCGCCATGCCATTTTCCCTTGAGACCGTGGTCACGCCTGAAGACCTCCTCAAATGGTGGCTCTATTACGTGGCCGAAGCTTCTCAGCTCAGCCCACCTTGCGAGTTTATTCTTACCCAAGTCCTATTTTATTTGGCGCTTCCCTCTTTCCGGGAGATCTTCATCCCCATGTCATAAACACCCACCAGGAGGGTATCTCTCATGCCGTGCAGCACCCTGAAGTGATACTCGCCTGATTCGGGGAAATAAACATTTGCCTTATAGGGAATTGTGAGTTCCCTGAGATCACCTGTGCCCTTGCCCAGCCACCGGCCTTTCTCATCGGTTACAAGCGCGTGCAGTGTGTCTGTCACCGTAGTCCCTGAAGGGAAGGTGGTCAGTATGAAGAGATAGATGTTGCGGTACGGGTACTCCGTGGAGGACCGCATAGACAACTCAATGTTGTATGTTTTGACAGTGTCATCAATTGTGCAGGCGTATTTTGCAGGGTCGTAGATGCTCCACTTTCCATCTTCAATCCTGAAATTCTCAGAGTAATGTATGCTGCGGTCGCAAGATACGGCAGCAGCCGCAATCACCAGGGCGGCGAAGATGATCTTACTTCTGTTTCCTGTCATTTCTCTTTGGATATGGTCTGTTTCTGCCTTTGCCTTCACGCGGACGGCTCTTGGTCTCGAACCTGTCAAGCCCGCTGTTCTGCAGCAGCAGGTCGCTGCCTTTTTCTGTCCTGCCGCTTGCCGGGACAGCGAGCAGGTTCTCCGGTTTGACCCCCTTACGGTTGAGCTGGATGATCTCGCGCACCCGTGCCACAGGCACAGCCGTCAGGTTAGCCGCGATGCGCGGGTCGGTAGAGTACCAGTAAACCCCGGTGTGCACCTCCATCTTCATGAAGTAGGCCGTTCCACCGGCCAGCTCGAGATGAATCTCCCTTGAGGGAAATTCCTTCTGGGCATCAATATAGCAGTCAAGCTCGTAGTTAAGACAGCACTTCAGCTTGCCGCACTGACCGGCGAGCTTCTGGGGGTTGAGAGAAAGATCCTGGTATCGTGCATGTGAGGTTGTCACCGAAACGAAGTTGGTTACATGGGTCGAGCAGCAGAGCTCCCTGCCGCAGGTGCCAATGCCGCCGATTCTACCGGCTTCCTGTCGGGCACCTATCTGCCTCATCTCCACCCTGATGCGAAATTCTTCCGCCAGCACCTTGATAAGCTGCCGGAAATCGACCCTCTCCTCGGCTAGATAATAGAAGATTGCCTTGGTCTTGTCACCCTGGTATTCCACGTCGCCTATCTTCATCGCCAGCCCAAGGTTCTCGGCCAGTTTCCTTGAACGGAGCATGGTTGTCACCTCAAGTTTCTTCGCCTCCTCCCACTTTTGCAGGTCAACAGGCCTTGCCTTCCTGTAGACCTTCTTCATCTCGTCGAGGACGGGCTTGACCTTCATCTTTTTCAGCTGCTCGCGAACGAGGTACCCGGTCATTGAGACATAACCTATATCATGTCCCGGGGAGGCCTCCACCGCTACGATGTCGTCAACCTCGAGCCTCAGCCCGTTGACGTTGCGGTAGAATCCCTTGCGGGTGTTCTTGAAGCGCACCTCGATAACCTCGTTGCAGCGGGAATCGAAAGGGAGGTCGGCAAGCCAGTTGAATTCATTCAGCTTGTGCGTACCGATGCTGTGTTTCGTTTCAGGCTTTACCGGCTCTTCGCCAGGTGGTACCTGTATATCTTCATTTATCATTACGCCAGTTTAACGGTTCCGGAAGAGCGACTTCAAATCACTCCGAACCGGAAGGTGAATGCAAAATTAGGAATAAATGAGCTATTTTCAAGTAATTCACCTCAGTTACCTGATCAGTCTCATTGTCTTTAATGCAAGGTCAAGGAAAATCATCTTCGTGTTGCCGTTGCTTTCAACATGAGCATAAGCAAGGTTAAATTCACGGTTAAGGGCGCTGATGTTCTTCTCATTGATGAACGGGTGGAATTTCCCCGAAAATTCGTCCTCGGCCCTGGTGAGGTAGACAAGCCTGTTAGCCCTGCCGTCGAAGTTAAGGATGAAGTTTTCACGGATCATCCTCAGAGCATAGGAGAGGAAGCTCTTCTGTCTCTCCCTGCCGAGGGCGGCTGTCTCCTCCGACCAATTGACAAGCGCATGGATGTCTCTTGTCCAGGCGGTGCGCATCAGCGTCGTAAACCGGCCAAGGTGCACTGTGGTGTTGTCATCCTCCCTTGCCAGCTCCATCGCCCTGACCATGTTGCCATTGGCAATTGCGGCTATCTCCCTGGCTTTGACCGGATCCATTCCTGATACATCCGCCAGGTGGGCACTCATCTCTTCAGAGGCGATGGCGGGGATCCTGATGTGCTGGCACCTTGAGGTTATTGTAGGAAGAAGCTTCTCATCCTCCTCGGAGACCAGGATGAAGAGGGTCCTGGCCGGAGGTTCCTCAATCATCTTCAGCAGCTTGTTTGCCGTCTCGGCATTCATCTTCTCCGGGAGCCAGATGATCATTATCTTGAAGTCGGATTCGAACGACTTCAGGCTGAGTTTCCGGACGATCTCCGCTGCCTCTGCCACCGGTATCAGTGCCTGTTCATTGGCCACCTCCATGGCTTCGGTCCAGGTGGTGAGGGAGAACCATGGTGAGCGCAGCACCATCTCCCGCCACTGAGAGATATAGGTGTCGCTCACCGGCTCGGTGCCTGATTTCTTTTTTATCACCGGGAAGACGAAGTGCAGGTCGGGATGAATAAGCTTATTGTACTTGGCACATGAGGGACAAACCCCGCATGCGTCCTC
>CAZHAI010000235.1:0-3893 GCA_964530645.1 uncultured Rikenella sp.
CACCAGAACGCAACGATGAAGCCGTCGGTTCCCTTTATGTCAGCAAGCGAAACAGTCTCACCCTTCACGTTTTTCAGTTTGAAATCTGAAGCTATGTCGCCGGCCTTGTACTGCGACTGTGCATTCAGCAGGCCCGTCATCATGAGGGCCGCAAGTGATATAAACAGGTACTTTTTCATAATTGTCGATTTTAATTGTTGATTATTTGAATTTGGTAATCAGATCTCTCAGTTCTTTCTCGGTCACCTCGGAAGGATTGAAATATTTTGTCTTTCTGGAATTGTTGAAAAAGAGTGTCACGGGTATATTACCCTGCCAGCCTGCATCCACCTTCTCTATCCAGCTGTTGTAATCAAGGTTAGTCATTACCCTGACATCAGCGGTTATTTTATTTTTTTTCAGGAAGGGGATCAACTTTGTTTCAATCTGGCTGGGAAAATCGAGGCTGATAAGGATGAATTTCACCCCCTTGCCCTGGTATTCTATGGCAAGTTTTTCGAAGTACGGCAGTTCGGTGACGCACGGCGGGCACCAGGTGGCCCAGAAGTTGACCACATACAACTCGTCCGCCGGGCTTGCAAGGATCTTTTCCAGTTCCGGAATTCCGATCTTCTCAATCTTCTGAGCCTGCAGTGAAGCCAGTCCGAAAGTAACTGTTATTAATGCCGCCACTAATATCCTCATCATCTGCAAAGTGTTTGACTTACTCCAATGAAACAATTGCACCGTACAGATGTTCACGTCTCTTCGCGAGGTTAAAAAAACTTAACATATATGGCTGCCGGCCGTACGGGGTTAAAAAAAACATAACTTTAACCAGACTATTTTAACCCCTATGAAGAAACTGACAGTTTTTGCCTTGCTGCTGCTATTATCAGGCGCTACAGATGAGCTATGGTCATGCACAACATTCCTGATGTCCGGGAAACATACTCCTGACGGCAGGCCTCTGCTTTACAAGAACCGCGATACCGGCACACTTGACAACGCACTGGTTTACTTCACTGATGGCAAGTATGATTATATCGGCATTGTTGATGCGAAGGCATCATGGAAGCGTGAGGTATGGGGCGGCTACAACTCCGCCGGATTTGCCATCATGAATACTGCAGCCTATAACAACAACACCGGCGACACCACGAAGCTCGCTGACCGCGAGGGGGAGGTGATGAAGATGGCGCTTGCCACCTGCGCCACCCTGGCCGATTTCGAGAAGATGCTTACCGACATGCCCAAACCGATCGGTGTTGATGCCAACTTCGGTGTGATCGATGCGCAGGGTGGGGCCGCCTACTACGAGACCGGAAACTTCGGTTTTAAAAAGATCGATGCCAATGACCCGGCGCTAGCCCCCTTCGGCCTGCTTATACGCACAAACCACTCTTTCACCGGTAACCCGGAGGTAGGCTTCGGTTATATCAGGTATGCGGCAGCCAGTGAGGCCCTCAATACAGCCCTTGCCCAGAGGGAACTTGATCCGCAGTATCTCTTCAACAACCTCTCACGCAACCTGAAACACTCGCTCACCAATATCAATCTCCGCGAAAACTTGCCTGCAAGTGCAGACGATGCAACCTTCACCTACTTCGAGGATTACATTCCGCGGCCTTCAACAGCATCGGTGATGCTTGTGGTGGGAGTCGCAAAGGGTGAAGACCCTTCAAATGCAATGATGTGGACCCTCGCGGGATTCCCGCTTACAACTGTTGCTGTCCCGGTATGGGTCAGTGCAGGCCGGGAGATGCCGGCGGTTGTGAGCATGAAGGATAACCTGCACTCACCTCTCTGCGATGCGGGGATGACCCTCAAGCGGCAGCTCTTCCCGATAACCAGGGGTTCGGGCCCTAAATACCTGAACGTAGCCAGGCTGCTTAACAGTGAGAATACCGGGATAATTCAGAAACTGGCGCCGGTGGAAAAGGAGATATTCAGTAAGACGGCACAGATTGTCGCTGCAATGCCTCCAAAAGGAAAGCAGCAGAAGGAAATGATCCTGGAACACTATAAATGGCTTGACAGCTATATAATACAGTCCTACAGGGAGTTATTTGGTATTGATGTCAATTAGAAAATCCTGATTCAATAAATCATCCGGAATGAGAATAAGTACATTACCCGCGATCAGAGGCCTGGTGCTTCTTTTCGCCGCCGCATTCATGGTACCTGCAACGGCGCCTGCGGCTGACAGATACACAGACAAGGATCCTGTTGCCGTCCTGGTCAGCAGTCCGCCAATTGAGAAGTACAGTGATCCTGCCGCAGTGAACCGCCGGATAGAACAGCTCCGGCAGGCTAACAGCTCCCTGGTCAGGGTGCAGAAGATGGCTGTTACCCCCGGCGGCAGGGAGGTGCTGATGATTGAGATAGGCAACAAGGGTACCTCTGTACCGGCAGTGCTTGTCGGTGCAAACATGTCAGGACTGAACCCTGTGGCCACCGAGGCAGCGCTTGAACTGGCCTCCCGCATTGTCAAAGATGCAGAGCTGAATTCGGGACTTACCTGGTACATCTTGCCTGTGGGCAATCCCGACGCGTATGCCCGCTACTTCACCAGGCCACTCTGGTCTGATCCGGGTAATGCAAGGCCCTTCAATGACGATACGGATGATCAGACCGACGAGGACAGTTATAATGATCTCGACGGCAATGGCACCATCACACAGATGAGGGTGAAAGCCCATGACGGCACCTGGATCGCGGTGGACGGTGAACCCCGTCTGATGCGCAAGGCCGATGCCTCCAAAGGTGAAAAGGGCATATATAAACTTTATACTGAAGGGATCGATGACGACGGTGACGGTCAGTACAACGAGGACGTTCCCGGCGGTACGAATGTCAATGTCAACTTCCCGCACCTCTTCAAAAACTTCGGCAGGCGCAGCGGCCTTTATCCCGGTTCGGAGCCTGAGTCGGCAGCACTGCTTAAGTTCGCCTTTGCGCACCCTGAGATAGCAATGGTCCTTTCTTTCGGTCAGACCAACTACCTCCTTTCGCCCCCGCAGGGTGGCAGAAAAGGATCGGTTGACACCGAGAACATACGCGTACCGAGGGAGATAGGCACCGCGCTCGGCATTGACGTATCCCGGTCATACACAATGGCTGAGATCATTGAGATCGTACAGCCCATGATGCCGCCCGGAATGCAGGCCGACGAGAGCATGATAGCCAGCTTCCTCGGCCTGGGCGCTGTGGTAAATCCGCTGCCGGAAGATATGACGTTCTATAACGGGATTTCGTCGGACTACAAGGAGTACCTGAAGAAAAAGGGCGTTACGGCAGAGCGCTTTGACCCGGCACAGCCTGACGACGGTGCATTTGAGATGTGGGCTTACTACCACCTCGGCCTGCCGGTCTTCACAATGGATTTCTGGGGTCTGCCCAAACCGAAGGAGGAGAAGAAGGAGGGAAGCGGCATCACTGCAGAATCACTGGGTAAGATGACCTCCGAAGAGTTCGTCGCGCTGGGTGAAGAGAAGATAGCGGCATTCCTGAAGGAGAGCGGAGCACCGGAACAGTTCACCGCACAGTCGCTCATCAAAATGGTTCAGGGAGGTCAGATGAAACCTGCCCAGATGGCCGAGATGATGAAGAAAATGCCCCCGAAGAAGAGCGACGAGAAAAAGGGAGATCCGAAGGAGACGGCACAGCTGGCCTTCTCCGACACATGGCTGAACGGAGGAGGATTCACACCATGGAAGAGCTACAGCCATCCTACCCTGGGAGAGGTTGAGATAGGCGGATTCACCCCGTTCAGTGACAACACACCCCCGGAGAGCATGGTTGATTCACTGCTTGATCTTCAGCTTCCGTTTGTATCGGAGCTGGTGAAGAGGCTTCCGAAACTTGCAATAGCAGATGTAAAGACTGCTGAAAAGGGCGGAGGTGTATACCAG
>CAZHAI010000236.1:0-2471 GCA_964530645.1 uncultured Rikenella sp.
AATCAGGTGTGAATTCAATTATGATTACGTTATCAAGTCCCGCCTTGCGGAGCAGTTCGATTTTTTCCTCCTGTGAGCAGATGAGCTTCAGTCCCTTGCCGGCAGTCTCAGGGTACAGCACCACCCTGGGATGAGGGTGAAATGTAATGAGTACGCTCTCACCGCCATGTTCCGAGGCTAGTTTCCTGAGTCGTTTTATTATCATGCGGTGCCCGATATGCACCCCGTCAAATGTACCCGTCGTAACGACAGGAGCATTGATCACCGATGCCTCCCGGAAGCTCCTGAAGATTCTCATTGCCCGGCCGGTTGCTGGTTTTCCTTTACAAAGTAAGCCACCTTTTCGATTGAGGTTATCATGTCAAACTCCTCGAGGTACACTGCATCAGGCACATTGAGAGGAACCGTTGTAAAGTTCATGATGCCCCTGATACCGTTGCTTACAAGCATGGCTGCAGTTGTCACCGCCTGGTCGGCGGGAACAGCAAGCACTGCAACCATTATGTCAAGATCATCTCTCAGCTTCTTCATCTGGCTGATGTTGTAACATCTCACACCTGCAACCACCTTGTCAACCTTCTGCGGATCGACGTCAAAAGCGGCCACGACATTCATATTTGTACGCTTGCCCCTGAAGTAGCCGGTGATGGCCCGTCCGAGGTTGCCCATCCCGATTATTGCCACATTGAGGCCATTGGGAGCATCTATAATCGAACCTATTGTATTTATAAGCTCTCTCACATCATAACCCTTGCGCATCACACTGCCGTATCCGATCAGCATAAGGTCACGCCTCACCTGCACTGCAGTGATGTGGAGCATGGCAGCAAGCTCATGAGAGAAAATATAATTACGGTTGGCAGCCAGGGTACCCGCCAGCGCCCTCCTGTACTGGCTGAGACGCTCAACTGTCTTTCCCGGGAGTGTTTTCATATGCCTGTCTTTAAATTGGAAATCTGTGATGTGGGAATTATCACTGTGAAGGTGGAGCCCTTTTCAGGGGCGCTCTCTACATTTATCACACCATGGTATAGGTCGACAACCTTTTTAACTATCGATAGCCCGAGTCCGCTCCCGCTAATATTGCGGGTTTTGTCATTGCGTATTCTCGAGAACTCCTCAAAAAGCATTTCACGTTCATCACTGTTCATCCCTATCCCGGTGTCAGCCACCGAGATTGTAAATTCGTTTTCATCGCAGTCAACCGTAACTGTGACAGTGCCTCCGGGCTTGTTGTACTTGACTGCGTTTGACACGAGGTTGTTCAGTATTATCTCGAAGTCATTCGGGTCAGCCCAGATTGTCTCACAACCTTTCACAGTTGTCTCAAAGCGGATATCCTTGTGAATAGCATATGGACTGACAGTCACAACAGCCATTGAAACAATCTCCTTCAGGTTTACGTTCTGCATTTTTTCCATCTGTCTCTCGAAACTCACCTTTGTGAAATCGAGAAGGTCCATTATGAGGTTCCTCATGCTCTCAATCCGCTGCAATGATCTCTCGATAGCCGAAGCATATTCATCGATAGAGTCACCCATCTGTCTCTCCTGCATCATCCTGAGGTAACCTTCTATTGCATTGAGAGGCGCCTTCAGTTCGTGCGACAGCACAGAAAGAAACTGGAAACGGACCTTTCTTCCCTCGACCTTCAGCTTGTGGGTTATCCGGCGGAGGTACTGCTGCTTGGTTATCTGCTCTATCGAAGCCTTCAGTTCCTGCGGAGTAAAGGGTTTGGGAATAAAGTCAATGGCACCGTCATTGTGCGCCTTTACGGCGACGTCAATCGAGGCATAGGAGGTGATCATCGCCACGACAATGTCATAGTTCTTCTTTCTTACATATTCAAGGACCTCAACCCCCTGGATACCCGGCAGCTTGTTGTCAAGCAGGAGGATGTCAGGCATCTCCCTGTCAATTATCTCTATCCCTTCCTCTCCTGTTGCCGCCTCAAGTATATGAAATGTATAGTCCTCATCCATAAATGGATAAGTGACATGAAAGTTACCCAGTATTCTTGAAACACCCGACCTGATGCCGGGTTCGTCGTCCACGACAAGTATTTTCAGCTGTGCCATAATCAGATTTTAAGAAGCTTTCTTATCTCCTGTTCGAGTTGTTCAGGTCTCACCCCCTTCTCAAGGTAAAGGTCAGCCCTTATCCAGTCGCGGTCCTGTCCGCCGCTCAGACCGAATGTTATGCCAGTCTCCCTGGAGACGGCTGTAGCAAGGATTACAGGTACTTCAGGGTATTTTCTTTTAAGCTTGTAACACAGGATAAAGCCGCTGTCATCACTTTCCATCATAAGGTCAAACACCGCTATGTCAGGCTTCATTTTCGAAATCACCTGCTCAGCCTCAGCCTGGCTCTCCACCGCCATCACCTCGAAGCCTGCCTTACGAAGGTAGAAGGCCACCTGGAACAGGTAATCGGGGTCATCGTCAGCCAGCAGAATTGTATAGATTTTACTC
>CAZHAI010000236.1:2481-3883 GCA_964530645.1 uncultured Rikenella sp.
ATTTTACTCATTATTGAGGTTTGTTTTGTTTTTACTTGTCATAATAACAGTTATTCGGGTCTACGGGGAAGAATGATCCTGAAGGTGGTGCCGGTCGGCCCTTTTGAGGGGTCGTTGTTTGAATCGACAGTGATCTGGCCCTTGTGCATCTTTACGATGCCATATGTTGTTGCAAGCCCCAGGCCTGTTCCCTTGCCAAGTATCTTGGTCGTAAAGAAAGGCTCGAAAATCTTAGGCTTATCCTCGTCCCTGATCCCGCTGCCGGTATCTGAGACTGTAAAAATAACATCGCTGGGGGTGTCCTCAAGGGTGACTGTGAGTGTTCCTCCTCCGGGCATTGCATCAATTGCATTCCTGAACAGGTTTGTAAGCACCTGTGTCATCTGTTCGGAATCGATTGAGGCGTCAGGGCTGGTTGTATGGTCTTCTATGACTGCCTTCACGTTGTCAGGGAAGACCACACCGGAGACGCTGTTTTCAGTGAGTTTCCTGATGTCAGTGAACTGGTGGTTAACCTGGTTCTTGCGGGCGAAGTTAAGCAGCCCGCCTACAATTTTCTTGCATCGTGCCGCCTGCTCCACAATCAGTTGAAGGTCCTCACGGACAGGATCATCCGCTTTGCTTTCATCCAGCAGTATGTTACTGTACATTATCACCACCCCCAGCGGGTTGTTCAGTTCATGAGCGATGCCTGCCGAGAGCTGGCCCATGTGTGCAAGCTTCTCAGACTGTTTGAGGGCATTCTGCATCGTTGTCAGCTTGGCGTTTGAGAGGGCAAGGTCCTGCACCGACTTGTGCAGTTTTTCAATTGTAAACGGGAGGCACATCTCCTCTTCTGCCAATCCCCTGATTATTGCAATTGCATGATCATAGCAGGTGTCATACCCGCATGCACCGCAGTTAAGATGGTCCTTGTCGGTCAGTTTTCCCATCGAAGCCAGCACCTGTCTCACCTCATCATCATCGTCGGGTGCAATAAGCTGACGCCTGTCATCCGGGCGGTACCGGACTGACAGATCGAGCCTGTCATAGATCTCGAGATTGTTTCGCCACTCTTCCATGTTCAGGTCCGACATCTTCTTATGGGCATAAGCACTCACCAGGGCCCTCCGGTTATACTGTTTGCCGCCCTTGCTCATTCCAGGTCCCATAATGCATCCCTCGCAGCAGAGCAGTTCAAGATGCTGCCCGCCGATCATCCCCTGTTCATACTCCTTGATGGCTTCCTGGAAACCTATCCTTCCTTCAGCTGCTATAATGTTTCCGGTAATAGCGTCATCATTGACCCCGGCAGTCTGGAGGAGCCCGCGTGTGACGGGGAATATTGCACCCCTTCCACCCAGTGGAGGATCGAACTCAGAAGGTTCAGCCGTCCCGGGCCTGATGCCTGATTCCTCGAGCA
>CAZHAI010000237.1:0-3878 GCA_964530645.1 uncultured Rikenella sp.
GTTCTTTTTTAGCCGCGGGGACACATTTATTAAAAATGAGCTAATTTCGCCGCCGACTTAAATACTCTCTTTTCGCTCCCTCCCATGAAAGGCAAACCCTATGTCGCGCTTGTATTCTCGATGATCTTCTGGTCTTTTTCCTTTGTTTGGTTTAAGATTGCCAACAAGGACTACGACCCGATTGCAATCGTCTTTATCAGGCTCTGCATCGCTATAGTCTTCCTTTCTGCATTCCTGTGGATAACCGGGCGCTTTACACGTGTAAAGAAGGGCGACCGCAAGTATTTCTTCCTGCTGGCGCTGTTTGAACCTTTTCTTTATTTCCTTGGTGAGAGCTTCGGGCTGACATATGTCTCATCGACCGTAGGATCAGTAATCATATCAACAATACCTGTCTTCGCAGTCATCTTTGCATGGGTCATCTACCGGGAGCGGCTTAAGCTCATCAACTATCTGGGTGTCATTGTTTCATTTGCCGGGGTACTGATCTTCATCACCAACAGCACAGGCGGAATCGAAATGAATCCAAAAGGGCTTGCCCTGATGTTCCTGGCAGTGATCTCGGCCGTGGGTTATAATATGGTGCTTCACAGGCTCGCACACCAGTATGACCCGGTCACGATAGTCAACATGCAGAATATAATTGGTGCCATCCTCTTCCTTCCGCTGTTTCTTATCTTCGATCTGAAGGAACTGATGGCCACAGGCATCGTGGCTGGGAGCTTCGGCTCGATAGTCCTGCTTGCTATCTTTGCATCATGCGGTGCATTTGTACTGTTTGCCTATTCTGTGAGGCACCTCGGAATTTCACGCGCCAACATTTTCAGCAACCTTATCCCCGTATTCACTGCAATCTTCGCATGGTTCATAGTCAGTGACAGGCTGACAGTGCGCAACGGGATAGGCATGGCGGTTGTAATTGCCGGACTGTTTCTCTCACAGGCAGGCAAGGACAGGAAGGCTGTGGTTGACACTGACTTCGCCGGAAGGAGTGCTTAAGTACCCCGAATTCACCCTCTGCAACATGCCGTTTTGCCGGGATTGCTATCTTTGTCTTCAATCAACTTTATGATGAGGCACAGAGCCTTTTATCTGCATATTTTCACTGCGGTGCTGCCGGCCAGGCAACTGGCTGTCTGGCTGCTTCCGGCCCTGATTGCCCTGGTTGGTGTGCCGGCCAGGGGCCAGACCGGGGGTGACAATACTTATGAGTTCCTGAACCTCAGCCATTCGGCCTTTGCAACCGCCACAGGGGGGATAACCGTATCACAGGGGCGCGGAGACCTGAGCCTCCCCTACTTCAATCCCGCTCTGCTGTCAGGCACGATGGATAACAGTATCTCACTCAGCTACTCCTCATGGCTTGCGGGCATCCGTTACGGCTATGCGTCATATGCCATGGATACTGAAAAGGCAGGCACCTTTGCGGGAGGGGTAAGCTTCATCAGTCACGGGAAGTTCACCGAGGCCGATGAGGCGGGCAATATAACTGGCAGCTTCACTGCTGCCGAATACGGATTCAACCTGATCTGGTCATACCGGATCGACTCCTCCTTCACTGCCGGAATAAATGTAAAGCCGGTGCTCTCGCATCTCGAGCGCTATTTCTCAGCAGGAATCTGTGTAGATATTGGAGCGGCCTACCACAATGAACGGCTGCTTTTTGATGCGGGACTTGTCATCCGCAATGCAGGTTTCCAGATCAAGAGTTACACCGGCAGGGGCGGTGAACCCCTCCCCTTTGAGATAATTGCCGGCGCCACGAAGAGGCTGGCACACGCCCCCTTCAGCTTCTCCCTGACGCTAAAGCATCTTGAGAAGCCTGACCTGACCTATGATTATGATCCTGAAGATGATAACAATCCGGGCGGGTTCGGGGAGGATGTGCTTCGCCACATAGTGTTTGGCGCGGAGCTGATCCCCTCCGAGGCGTTCTGGATTGGCGCCGGCCTGAACTATCAGCGCAGGGCGGAAATGCGTACTGAACAGCGCTCCGGGATGGCAGGCTTCACGGTAGGATTCGGCATCCGCACCAAAGCCTTCGAGCTCGCCTACGGGCATGATGCCTTCCATCCTGCAGGAGGTTCAAATCACTTCACTGTGACACTGAGACCAGAGAAGATGTTTAAATATAACATTCGCTGAACCTTACCGGTGGCGTTTCGTTTTATACTGAAGAGAGAATGAAAAGAGGGAAAAAGAAAATAATAATCACAGTAGACGGCTACTCATCGTGCGGCAAAAGCACCTTCGCGAAAGCGATAGCCACGGAACTGAATTATATATACATCGACTCCGGTGCCATGTACAGGGCGGTTACACTCTTCGCACTGCGGCACGGAATGGTGGAGGGCGGTGTGGCTGATGAAGAGCGGATACTGGGAGCTATGCCGGATATCAGCATCACATTCAGGCCTGACGGTGAGACCGGCTTCCCGGCCACCTATCTCAACGGTGAGAAGATCGAGAGAGAGATTCGTGACCGTGAGGTCTCCGACAACGTTAGCCCGGTAAGTACAATCTCAGGCGTCCGCGCGCGGCTCGTTGAACTGCAGCGCGCCATGGGCGAAGGCGGCGGTGTTGTGATGGACGGACGCGATATAGGTACAGTGGTCTTCCCGGACGCAGAGCTGAAGATTTTCATGACCGCCAGGCCGGAGGTGCGGGCACGCAGACGTTACCTCGAGCTGGTCAGCAAGGGGATGCCGGCCGACTGTGATGCGGTGGTGAAAAATATTACCGACCGTGACAGGATTGACTCCTCGAGGGAGGCGAGCCCGCTGCGCCGTGCTGACGATGCAGTGATTCTCGATAACAGTGACATGACCCCCGAAGAGCAGATGATCTGGTTCAGGGAGCTTTATAAAAGCAGGATAAATGAAAGTTGAAATTGAACCGGGGTCAGGATTCTGTTTCGGCGTGGAGAACGCCGTGAGGATCGCGGAGGAATCCCTCAGGGCAGGGGAAACAGTGTACTCCCTTGGAGAGATCGTGCACAATGACATCGAGGTGGCCCGTCTGACTGACCTCGGACTGCAGACCATCACATATGAGGAGTTCGAAACGCTTCGCGACTGCAAGGTGCTTGTAAGGGCTCACGGTGAGCCGCCTTCGACATACGAAAAGGCGCAGAAAAACAATATCACCATCATTGATGCCACCTGTCCCATTGTGCACTCAATGCAGGAGAAGATCAGGAAGGTGGCTGACGTCTCCCGCCTGGAAGAGGGCCAGATAGTGATCTACGGCAAGGAGGGACATGCTGAAGTCATCGGATTAATGGGAGCGGCAGGTTCAAGAGGGATACTTGTCACAGGCAAGGGGGATCTGGGAAGGATAGACTTTACAAAACCTGTTTTCCTGTTCGCCCAGACCACCAAGAGTAAGATCCAGTACGAGGTGGTTGCAGAGATCATCAGGCTGAACATGGAAAAGGTATCGGCAGGGCATCCCGGTAATACCCTCAGGGTGCACAACACCACATGCAGGCAGGTTTCGGGACGTGAGCCAAAGCTCAGGGAGTTTTCGCGGAAGAACGATGTGATAGTTTTCGTCAGCGGCAGGAAGAGCTCGAACGGCCGGATGCTCTTTGATGTTTGCCATAAGGAGAACCACCGGTCACACTTTATTTCATCACCAGAGGAGATTAAGAGTGAGTGGTTCAATGATGCATCAAGCGCCGGCATATGCGGTGCAACATCCACCCCGAGGTGGCTGATACAGAAAGTTGCGCAAATTGTAGAATCGTTTTGATATTGTGAGCCGGGGCAATTGTGAATGCCTGAAATTGTAGTAATTTCGCACCGTCAATAAATAATTTCTACAATGGGGAAAATTAAGAAGATAGGCGTTCTCACATCGGGTGGAGACGCTCCCGG
>CAZHAI010000238.1:0-3867 GCA_964530645.1 uncultured Rikenella sp.
AAACACGATACTAAGGGAGCGGCCTCTCTTCCTCGCTCCCATGGAGGATATCACCGATCCCTCATTCAGGTATGTCTGCAAGATGTTCGGCGCTGACTTCATGTACACCGAATTCATCTCCTCAGACGGGCTCATCAGGGATGGCCTCAGCAGCGTGAAGAAACTCGACCTTTTCGATTATGAACGACCCATCGGGATTCAGCTCTACGGACATATAATTGAATCTATGGTTGATGCCGCCCTGAGGGCAGAGGAGGCTAATCCTGATATTATTGATATCAACTTCGGGTGCCCGGTACGGAAAATTGCTGCCCGCGGTGCCGGCGCCGGGATGCTTCAGAATATCCCGATGATGCTTGAAATGACCGCGGCAATTGTCAGGGCTGTGAAAATCCCGGTAACTGTCAAAACCAGGCTGGGATGGGATGAAAACAGTAAAATAATAGTGGATGTAGCCGAACGGCTGCAGGACACCGGCATCGCGGGGCTGACAATACACGGGCGCACCCGGGCTCAGATGTACAGGGGGGAGGCTGACTGGACACTGATCGGCGAGGTCAGGAACAACCCCCGGATGAAAATCCCGATAATAGGCAACGGCGACATTAACGGACCGGAGCGGGCGAAGCTGATGTTTGACAGATACGGCGTTGACGGGGTCATGATAGGAAGGGCCACCTTCGGAAGACCATGGATATTTCGGGAGATACGGCATTACCTTGAGACCGGTGAGATCCTGCCCGAACCAAACGTTGACGAGAAGGCAGACCTTGCCCTGCTTCACCTTGACAAATCGCTTGAACATAAGGAGGGAAAACCGGCTATCCTCGAGATGAGACGACACTTCTCAAACTACTTCAAAGGCCTCCCGGGCTTCAAAGAGACAAGACTAAGACTCCTGACATCACTCGAGGTGGATGAGATCCGAACGATAATAGGAGAGATACGGGAAAAATGGGGTGAATGCAGGTACGACCGGTCAACCGGCATCTACGGCATCTGACATATCAGTCGTTACCTCGGGAACCCTGATCCGTGCATATAGCTTCCTGATATCTTTCCACCGGAATACAATCGCCAGAATTATTATAAAGATCAATGACTGGATAGCCAGGCCGCCAAACTCTTTCCAAGGATATATCTGAATCTGTTCATACAACGCAGGCGTCTGAAGGGCCATATCATCGTGGGTGATCAGGATTGAAAGAAAGATGTTGTTTGCAGCATGGGCGCCGATGGCCAGTTCTATCCCGTCATCGAACATTGTCACGACGGCAAAGACCAGACCGAAGAAGATATACTGGGGCATCATGGTGAGGAAGCCGTAACGCTGCACTTCCGGATTAAGCCCGTGCATCAGCCCGAACAGCACCGAGGTAAGCAGGATCGGAGCCCACCTGTTGCGTGCCCGGAAGGCAACACCCTGCATGAGATAACCCCTGAAAAGTATCTCCTCGAAGGCAGCCTGGAAGGGGATAAGTGAAATTGCCAGAACCGCAAGTATAATGAGTGAGTTTGAGCTGTTGTTGATCCTGAAATTGCCGGGATCGTTCTTTAATGCAAACATCATGTACAACCCCGCTATGACAACCCAGACCAGGGCGGCGAAGAGCATCCTACCCCACCGGAACTTCCTGCCTCCATTGACCACAGACCCGAATTTTCTGTTATGCAACGGCTTGATAAGCAAAACGATCGCCAGCAGTCCCACCAGGAAGGGCACAACATTCAGGAGGAATCCCACATTCAGGTCTATCCCCATCGCCTCAAAATCTGGCATACCGCCTTTCTGAGGTACTGCCGTGCCATCAAGGGAGTATATAACAATTACTGCAAGCATTGGCAGTGCACCTATAAAATTAGCTGCCAGGAACGGGACTATCACTCCGACAAAATACCTCCATAACGCATTCTTTCCGCTGAATGGTGCGGTCAGAAAGGCAGATTCACTCACTGTTTCAGGTGTGTTGACGGTTTCGTTGACTTCCATCTTTGTCATTATTTAGAATTCCGATCCTGGTCGTGCAGGGTAATCAATAGAGTAGTGCAGTCCCAGGCTCTCCTGTCGGTTCTGGGCCATCTTGATCACCAGGTAGCCTGCTGCAATGAGATTACGCAGCTCTATCAGCTGCCTGGAGAGCGTGGACCTCCGGTAGAGGTCTTCAGTCTCCTGGTAAATTATCTCGAGACGGGTCTTCGCCCTGGCAAGCCTGAGGTCTGATCTGACTATACCCACGTAGTTGCTCATAATCATCTGCATCTCCCTGTAGTTCTGTGTTACAAGGATCATCTCCTCAAGATGGGTCGTTCCGTGATAGTTCCACAAAGGTATCTTCTCCTCAAAACTGAGGCCGGCAATCTGTGCCGAGGCATCTTCCGCTGCCCTGTGCGCATAAACTGCAGCCTCGATGAGTGAATTGCTGGCAAGCCTGTTGGCACCGTGAAGCCCCGTAGAGGAGACCTCCCCGATGGCATACAGCCGGTCAATCGAACTTCTTCCGTTACTGTCAACCTTTACTCCGCCGCATAAATAATGCGCTGCAGGCACCACCGGGATCATGTCCTTCGTAATGTCAATCCCCTGCGAAAGGCATTTTTCATATATGTGCGGGAAATGCGACTTCAGCTCCGTCCCGTCGAGATGGGTACAGTCAAGCCAGACAAAATCATCACCCCGCAGTTTCATCTCGTTGTCTATGGCCCTTGCCACAACGTCGCGAGGGGCCAGTGATCCCCTGGCATGGTACCTGGGCATGAATTTTTCGCCGGCGCTGTTACGCAGTTCCGCACCGAATCCCCGGAGTGCCTCCGTAATCAGGAATGAAGGTCTGACATTCGGATCATAGAGCGAAGTTGGGTGAAACTGGATGAACTCCATGTTCTCGATCTTGCCGTTGGCCCTGTGCACCATCGCCACACCGTCACCGGTTGCAACAGGAGGGTTGGTGGTAGTCTGGTAGATGTTTCCGCATCCGCCGGTGGCCAGCACCGTCGTCTTCGCAAGAAAAGTGGTGACCTTACTGGTGGCAAGATCAGCAACGTATGCGCCGTAACATTCAATATTGGTCCACTCCCTGGTCACATACTCGCCCAGGTTGTGCTGGGTGAGGAGGTCAATGGCAAAATGATCTTCGAAGACATCAATGTTTTTATGTTCCCTGACTCTCTCGATCAGAACCTTTTCGATGGCGGCACCGGTAGAGTCCTTGTGGTGCAGTATCCTGTGCTCGGTGTGACCCCCCTCCATCGCCATATCGAGTCTTCCGTCAGACTTTTTGTCGAAATCGACCCCCATTTCGATCAGTTCCCTTATTCGCGCCGGGGCTTCGCTGACAACCATCCTGACAACATCCTCATTGCAGTAACCGGCACCGGCAATCATCGTGTCCCTCACATGTTTCTCAAAGTTGTCAGGTTCGTACATCACGGCAGCAATTCCGCCCTGTGCGTAGTTTGTGCTGCAGTCATCCATCTTCGCCTTTGTGATGACACACACCTTTCCGTGGGAAGCAGCCTTGAGGGCAAATGCGAGTCCTGCTATGCCCGATCCTATCACAAGAAAATCACACCTTACTTTCATACAGGTTTTTTCAGAAAAGAAAAGTAAAGATACAAATTGATTTCAGACTGTTGAGCGGATTGTAAAACCGCGGATTTTAATATACTTTTGCCCGGTTATCAGAACGGAGAACCTCGAAATCATTATGGCTAACGAAGATATTTTCAAAAAACTTGTTGCGCACTGCAAGGAATACGGTTATGTGTTTCCCTCAAGCGAAATCTATGACGGTCTTGGGGCAGTTTATGACTACGGCCAGTACGGCGTTGAACTGAAAAACAACATCAAGAAATACTGGTGGGACAGCA
>CAZHAI010000239.1:0-3848 GCA_964530645.1 uncultured Rikenella sp.
TTCCTTGCTGATTATCAGTGGCATAAGCCTGGTTCTGACCTCCTTGCGGAAGAAAGAGCGGACGAATTCTGCCTGTTCCGGGTCAAGCTGCTTCTCGTTCACAAAATTTATCCGGTGTTTCTTCAGCTCTGCCAGAAGGCCGGTATAGGTCTTTTCAAAAACATCGTTCTGGCTGAGGACGATCTCCTGGATTTTCTTAAGTGTGGCCTTCGGGCTGTAGCCCAGTATCCCTTTCGCCTTGCTGCCGTAAAGGGTGAGTCTCCTCAGGGTAGCCACCCGTACCCTGAAGTATTCGTCGAGATTATTTGAATAGATACCCAGGAAATTGAACCGTTCCAGCAGGGGCACCTCGCTGTTTGCGGCCTCCTGGAGCACCCGTCCGTTGAACGAGAGCCAGCTTATCTCCTTGGGAATGTATGCTTTGCTCATGCCAGCTCCCTGGGTGTGAGGAAATAGAGGGTTCTGCCGCTTTCCGGTTCCACATCCTGCCATCCTGCGGCCTGAAATTCAATGCAGTAGATACCGGTTTTGGGCAATATCTCAGGCTCGTCAGACGCAAAGTACGCAGCCAGTTCAGTAATAAGCGGGTTATGACCGAAGAGGGTAACAGTGTGGTCATTATCGCTCTGCTGCTGGATAAAAGGAAGGAACTCCGATTCCCTCAGGCCATGGTACAATTCAGGGGCGAGCCTGATCTCTGCAGGGCTTATATCATATTCGCGGCAGAAGATCAGCGCTGTCTCCAGTGCACGGAAGGCCGGGCTGCTGATCACCCTGCCGGGCGCTTCGCCTTTGGCTTTCAGTATCTCAGCCATCAGCCGGGAGTGAACTTTGCCCTTGACAGTCAGGGATCTTTCAAAATCTGAGATTTCAATTGACTGGTCCTCAGCCCGGCTGTGCCTTATGAAAATCAGTTTCCTTTTCTCAGTCTCCCCTGTCTCATTCTTTTTCGCCATAGTCATTCTGGTTAATTAAACTCCGAAGCAAGTTCCCATCTCCCTGGCCTGTCTGACCATCGGGTCATCAGTGCCGACGAGTTTCGTTTTACCGCCAACATCCGAGAGTTTGACTGAAGTAATCTCACCATTGCGCTGTGCCACCATCCTGCCAAACTCATTTTTTGCTATCAGGTTGGCAGCGGCAGCGCCGAAGCGTGACGCCAGCACCCGGTCCATGGGTGAGGGTGATCCGCCTCTCTGTATATAACCAAGAACTGTCTCTCTTGTTTCCAGGCCGGTCACTTCCTGTATCCTTCGGGTGAGGTACCTTGCCGGGGATTCTTCACCTTCTGGTACTGCAACTCCCTCTGCCACAACTACTATTGAGTAGGGTTTGTTGTTGTCTGCCCGCTTTTTCAGGTAGTCCATTACGACCTTTTCATCGTGCGGTATCTCGGGAATCAGGATTACATCGCCGCCTCCCGCCATGCCTGAATAGAGTGCGAGCCAGCCGGCGTTGTGTCCCATGATCTCAATCACCATGATCCGCTTGTGCGAGTTGGCAGTGGAGTGCAGGCGGTCTATAGCTTCGGTGGCAATGTTGACTGCCGAGTCGAACCCGAAGGTCATATCCGTTCCCCATATGTCATTATCAATTGTTTTAGGAATTCCAACCACGTTGAGCCCCTCCTCCGATAGCATGTTCGCTGTCTTCATAGTTCCATTCCCGCCGATGCAAACAAGGCAGTCGAGACCAATCTGCTCATAGTGCTCCTTTATGAGCATCGGCTTGCGGATCTCATCCTTTTTCTTCCCGCTGCCCTTGAAGGGCTTCTCACGCGAGGTGCCCAGTATCGTTCCCCCGAGGGTCAGGATGCCTGATAGATCACTCTCGGTCAGCTCCCTGTACTCCTTGTGAATCAGTCCTGCGTAGCCGTCACTGATTCCGATGACCTGCATGCCGTACTTGACTATTGCAGTCTTGCCCACGCCCCTGATTGCAGCGTTGATGCCCGGACAGTCGCCTCCCGCCGTGAGGATGCCTATCTTCTGAGGCCTGCTGTTCTTACCGTTTGATTTGCCCATTGTTACCGTTGTTATCTTTTATCAAATGTAAGAAAAAAGCTGAGGAGAAACAGCGGACTGCACAATCGTTATCATGGTGCAAAGGTAGGTGAAGACGCAGAGCGAAGGATTGAAAACCCGTTACATTTATGTAACTTTATCATCTATCAACAATCTGATCATGACCGCTAAAAACCCAGCAGAGGCGAAGGATGTCAAGGCATCGATGACTGAATACCTGTCAGGATCGCTGACGCTGCTTTCCGGGCTACCGGTGCCGGATGATGAAGCAATACACGATGTAAGGGTTTTGATGAAGAAACACCGTGCTGCCGTCAGGCTGATGCGCCCGCTGCTCGATGAAACCGTTTATCGCCGGGAATACCTGGCAGGGAGGGAGACCGGACAAATCCTGTCCCTGTGGAGGGAGACAGCCGTGCTCCGCAAGACTGCCAGGGCCCTGAAGAAGGATAACCCTGAACTCTTCGTGAGGTTACGCGACAATGAGAAGATTCAGGGCCTGTTGCGCAAGCCTTACTCCACGTGGGATCAAGCCGGCGAACGTGCAAAAGCAATCAGGGACGTCAATGAACGGCTGAAAAAGGCACAGTACCGGCTCCGTTTCCTTGGATTGAATGAGCCCGACATGCGAATGCTGCTGGGAGAGCTTGAAAAGAGCCACCTGACGGCTTCAGCAGCATACCTGGCATGCAGGAGCAGACCTTCGGCACGGCTGCTCCATCAATTCAGGAAAAAGTCAAAGACATTCATGTACCAGCTCCTCTTCATCCGGCACCTGGGACCGCAGACCGTGAAACAGCTCGAGAAGAGGCTCACCGCCATGACGCAGAACCTCGGACGGTACAATGACCTGGCCCAGATAATGTCACTTACCGGATACAGGGCAGGGGCAGAGGGAAACAGTGATACTGACAATGAACTTGCAATAGTCATCAGAGACAGGCAGGACAGGTACCTGGGGAAGGTATGGCCAACTGCTTACCGTATCTTGGCTCCCGGAAAGAAACTGCGGGACCTGCTGGGAATTTCGTTCTGACAGTGACATGGCGACCTCGGCGGGAACGATGGATTGGCCGGGCCACGCATGAGGACCAGCAACTGGCGAACCAACCCTGTAATATGCCCGTGGTGTCTGAATATGCAGCCTGATTACCGGTGCTCTCCCGCCGGATTTCCGGCACCCATTCCCCGCACCACTGCCATAAGCTGCATTCTGTTGCGCACATTTGTTTTCATGTAGATGCGCGAAGAGTGGTCCTTCACAGTCTGAAGGCTGATGAAGAGCTTGTCGGCTATCTCCTGGTTACTCAGTCCGTTGCATATCTCGGCAATAATTTCTGCCTCGCGCGGAGATATCTCGTTTCGCCTTATGAAATCCTCGATACCGCGCGGCAGCGGCAATTGATCAGGGATAATTGCAGGCTTCAGGTCGGCCCGGTAACTGAGGTACAGCGAGACAGCAGTTATGATTGCAAACAGCAGAAAAACAAAGGAGAGAGCCATCCATGCCGAATGTGGTACGAAAATGAGCACCAGTGACTGTAAAAGGGTGCCACCTCCGATGATCAGCGCGAGACGGAATCGGTCCGCCCGGCCCGGGGAGACAGATTCTCCCCTAAGCAGGATAAGCGCTGAGATAATTGCAAAGAGCAGCGCTGCCGACAGATAGTAATATCTGAAAAGGGGCAGGGCGTCACTGAATTCCATCTCCCTTATCAGGATGCCCAATGCTGCAATGGCCCCGAAGTTGAGCACCAGGAAAATCAGGTTGAAATATGCCGTCAGGCGCATACCCGAAGCCTCTGCCGAAAACCTGATGAGCAT
>CAZHAI010000240.1:0-3841 GCA_964530645.1 uncultured Rikenella sp.
GCCTATCGCCTACTGCCTATTCTTCTCTACTCCACGGGCACGTACCGCTGGTCCCTCCTTACGGGTGTGAAACCTGCTTCCCGGATTATCTCCTTCATCGTGTCCGGATTAACCCGGAACGGATCTCCGGCGGCGCTCACAACATTCTCCTCAATCATCACCGATCCCAGGTCATTGGCCCCGCAGTGCAGTGACATCATTGCCGTCTCCTTGCCAACAGTGAGAATTGATGCCTGGATGTTGGGTATGTTATCAAGCATCAGCCTGCTTATGGCGATCATTTTCAGGTATTCCGTAGCAGTGACCTGGCTTCTTATACCGTCCTTTTCAGCCAGCCTGGTTCCCCGGTCCATGAAAGGCCAGGGGATGAAAGTAATGAATCCGTAATGACCTTCCGGCCTGACATCCTGTAACTTGCGCAGCATATCGAGATGTTCGATTCGCTCCTGCACCGTCTCGGCGTGACCGAACATCATCGTTGCCGAGGTGGGCAGGTTGAGCCTGTGCGCCTCTCTCATAACTCCCAGCCATTCGGCGACTGTAGCCTTTACCGGGGATATGAGTTTCCTAACCCTGTCGGAGAGGATCTCCGCCCCGGCTCCGGGTAGGGAGTCGAGACCGGCCTCGTGCAGCGCCACGAGCACATCGTGATAGCTCATTCTCTCAGCCCTTGAGAGCCATGCCACCTCAGGAGGCCCCAGGGCGTGTAGCTTAACTCCGGGCCACCGGCTCCTGAGCCTTTTAAACAGGCTTGTGTAGAAGTCGAGCCCCAGTGCGGGATTCATCCCTCCCTGCAGCAGAAGCTGGTCGCCGCCCATTGCCAGCAACTCCTCTATCTTGCTGTCATACTCTTCATCAGTTGTGACATAGGCTTCATCACTCTTCGCACTGCGGCAGAAATTGCAGAAGCGGCATTGTGAGAAACAGATGTTTGTGATATTGACATTGCGGTCAATCATCCATCCGACCCTGTTGCCCGGATGCAGTTTTTGCCTGAGGAGATCTGCAACATAACTTAGCTCTTCCGGCGGCGCCTCATGCCAGAGGGTCAGTGCCTCATCAACACTGATGCGTCCGCCCCCTGCAAGCCTGTCGTATAATTGCTCTCTGATTACCATCCTGTGACCTCCTGCGCATTGTGGCAGGTGCCTGTAAAGGTAATACATTAAAGCTAAATCATTAAATAATTTGATTAACTTTACGACCCCGGACAGCCTCATTGCTGTCCGTCAGACTGGATTCACAATGGACAAAAAAACTATAGTTGCCGGTATCACCCAGGGTGATATAAACGGCATTGGCTACGAGATAATCATGAAGGCCCTGTCAGACCCTGCAGTCACTGATCTGTGCGTTCCGGTCGTCTACGGCTCTCCCAAGGTGGCAGCCTATCACCGCAAGGTGCTTAATTTCACCGCATTCAATTTTAATAACGTACGTTCTGCCGCCGAGGCTCATCCGAAGAAGATTAACCTGATCAACTGCCTGGGTGACGATGTGCGAGTCGAGCTCGGCAAGTCGACTCCCGAGGGAGGGCAGGCCTCTTTCGCAGCCCTTGAGAGCGCTGTATCTGATCTTGCGGGAAACAGGATTGATGTACTCGTGACAGCCCCCATTGACAAGCACAATATTCAGTCGGACAAGTTCCGCTTCACCGGCCATACAGACTACCTGAGGTCGAAGATCGGGTCTCATGAGGTGCTGATGCTTATGATCAGCGAGAGCATGAAGATTGGCTTTGCAACGGAGCACCTTGCGTTGCGCGATGTGCCCGGAGCCATCACGATGAATGGCCTTCTGAGCAAACTGAGGCTCCTTAACAGGTCACTGCTGCAGGATTTTGCCATACGCGGGCCACGTATCGGTGTTCTGAGCCTGAACCCCCATGCCGGAGACGGCGGGCTGCTGGGCAACGAGGAGAAAGATATCATCATTCCGGCTATCACAAGAGCCAATGAAGAGGGGATCCTCGCTTTCGGTCCCTATTCATCAGACGGTTTCTTCGGATCAGGTGCATTCAGCCGTTTTGATGCTGTTCTTGCAATGTACCATGACCAGGGTATGGGAGCGTTCAAGGCCCTTGCCTTCGACACAGGCGTGAACTTCACCGCCGGACTTCCTGTGATACGCACATCGCCGGTTCATGGCACCGCATTTGACATTACGGGGAAAAACGAAGCATCAGGCAACTCGATGCGGCAGGCCCTGTATGCTGCCGTTGACATTTTCCGGAACAGGGAGATGTATGACGAGTTGCTGCGAAATCCTCTTCAGCCCCAGAAAATCGATATCCATCCCGAGCACGTTGATGAACTTCCTCCCGAACCGGAAAATTACGACCAGCAGATATGATCGATTACATAACCGGAAAAGTGACCGAACTCAATCCCGCATGTGTGGTGATCGAGTGCAACGGCATCGGATACAGCATAAACATCTCCCTGAATACCTACGCTGCACTGGATAAGTCAGATACCTGCAAGATCCTGGTCCATGAGTCGATCCGCGAGGATGCTTACCAGCTCTTTGGTTTTATCTCTGAGGATGAGCGTGATCTGTTCAGGCAACTTATTTCCGTTTCGGGTGTCGGTGCCGGCACTGCGAGGATGATGTTGTCATCAGTCAGACCGGCTGATCTGAGGGAGGCAATTATAAGCGGCGACGTCGGCACTCTCAAGGGTGTCAAGGGGATAGGATTGAAGACTGCCCAGAGGATCATAATCGACCTGAAAGACAAGATAGGAAAACATGTCGGTTCCGGTGAAATAATTGCATTTTCCGACAATACTGCGCGCGAAGAATCGTTATCTGCTTTAGTGATGCTTGGCTTTGCCAGGAGCAGCGCCGCGAAGGTTATTGATAACCTCCTCAGGGAAAACAAGAAACTCCAGGTAGAGGAAATAGTCAGAAGGGCGCTGAAACTGTTATAAACAGCGTGCCGGATTGCAGTTTTCTTCACATATTAGAGATCTTTGGATCAGGGTCGGGCTATTTATCCTTCCCGCTCTTTTCCCATTTGTACTATCTGCCCAGACAATCCCCGGCGATACAATCCTGAAACTGAACAGTGATCCTTCCTTTCCTTGGGAGGCCAGGGAGTCATCACCTCTCTTCCTGCGCAATCCATCCAATATCACCACACGGGTGGACTATGACGGCCGCAACAAGCAGTATATAATCTACCAGAAGGCCGGAAGCCTCGATTACCGCCGACCTGTCTACATGTCTCCCGAGGAGTACCGGAAGTATGAGTTCAACCAGGCGATGCGCGAATACTGGGATGCCACCCTTCGCGGCGACGCCTCAGGATTCAGGTCCTCACTCATACCTCAGATTGAGGTTGGAGGTGAGACGTTTGACCGCATCTTCGGCAGTAACGTAATCAACATAGTCCCCCAGGGATCAGCCGAGCTGATCTTCGGCATCAATATCTCCCATACTGAGAACCCGACGCTTTCCGAAAGGCTACGTACCATACCCACATTTGACTTCCAGGAGAAGATCCAGATGAATGTCACCGGAACAATAGGTGACAAGATGCAGCTGGGAATCAACTACAACACCGAGGCGATGTTCGAGTTTGAAAACCGTACCAAGCTCGAATACTCCGGAAAGGAGGATGAGATAATCAAAAAGATCGAGGCGGGTGATGTGACCCTTCCTCTGAACGGTACGCTCATCACCGGCAGCTACAGCCTCTTCGGTCTCAAGACCGAGCTGCAGTTCGGCAAGCTGAACATGACTACAGTCTTCTCACAGCAGAAGGGCGAGTCTTCAGTTGTGGAGGTCAAGGGCGGGTCACAGATCAGCGATTACGAGATCACCGCTGACAGCTATGAGG
>CAZHAI010000241.1:0-3829 GCA_964530645.1 uncultured Rikenella sp.
ATGAGGGACACGCGCCTGACATCCGTACCCGTGCAATACTGGAGCCATGGCTGTCGGCCACCGCAATTAACGAACCCTTCCTTGAACCGTTTCTTGAAGGACGGGCGCCTCTGAGCGATAACCTGCTCATAACGCTGAACCAGAGGAACGTTCCCGGTATGACCGGCTCCCCTGCAAGAGTGTCAGCTGAGACACGAGGTCTGGCGGTGACAGGTACCGCAATCAACCTGGATTCACCCGGGCAGGTGTCAGACATGCTCTTCTTTATTAATATCCCGGGGAAGACCTGTTTCCTGCAGTATGCAAGCAGCGATGATGCAGGAAACTTCACCTTTATCGTTCCTGCCAGAACCGGCACAGGAGATATAGTAGTATACCCCCAGGATACCGCAGCCAATATAATCGTTAAGGTCACTTCTCCCTTCAGTCATGATTACCTGCCGATGCATCACTCTCTGGCCGGAACTGCAGATGTTGCTGATTCTGCTTCCCTCCGTATGAGCATCAACAGCCAGGTAATGAGGATTTACGGTATTCCCGATACTGATACCCTGCAACAATGGATGGATGCTTCAGCCAGGGATCACTTCTACGGATCTACAGGTCAGCACAGGCTGTTGTCTGACTATATTCCGTTGCCCAACATGGAGGAGGTATTCTTCGAGCTTGTTACTGACCTGACGCTTCTGAAGAACCGTGACAGGTACTCATTCCGCATGTATGATCCGGAGACAGGCAAGGAGATCAGGGAGAGCCCGCTGATGTTCGTTGACGGCACCCTTACAACCGATGCCGAAACTTTTGCAGGTCTGCCTCCTGACAGGGTTGAATCCTTTGATGTCATCCTGACACGATACAGGAGAGGAAGCCTGCTTCTTCCCCCGGTTATCAGCGTATTCACCAAAAGCGGCGACTTCAGGATGCAGAAGCTCCCGCAATCTGCACTGCGGATCAGTTATCTCTTCACGGATTTGCCTGTTTCATTCAGGCCCTTTCAACGAGAGCAGTCCCGCAGAATGCCTGTATACGGAAACACTCTGTTATGGTCAGCAGGCCAGCCGGCCGGCCCGGGAAAAGTGGCTTTCTTTAAAATCGTGACACCTGATTATGACGGTCCTTTAAGATTGAATACCGTGTTTTTCGGTGATGACCCCTATCCTGTATCAGTTTCGGAATCAATTGATATATCCGGTCGCTGAATCAGTTATTTTCCTATCCTTTTTGTATCTTGGCGTAAGATTAAGTCTTTGAAGAAAAGGTTTTACAATATTGACCCATGGCTTGATCCCTTCAGGGATGTCATTGAGGCACGGCTTTCCTACCTCGGTGAGCGCGAGAAGCTTTTTACCGGTGGCCGTTCCCTCACGGACTATGCAAACGGACATCACTGGTACGGGCTTCACGCTACTGAAAAGGGATGGGTCTTCAGGGAACATGCCCCGAATGCCACATCAATAATTCTCACCGGCACCTTTAACAACTGGAAGGAGGATGAACGTTACGCCCTGAGGAGATCGGAGAACGGCGACTGGACAGGGGAGTTTGAACGGGAGATGCTTGCACACGGGGACCTCTACAAGATGATTGTAAGATGGAAGGGCGGCCGTGGTGAACGCATACCCGCCTATGTGACCTGTACAGCACAGGATAACGAGACCAAGATATTCTCCGCCAGGGTGTGGCACCCTGACAGCTGTTATGTGATGAAGAATCCCTCTCCTCCCCCGCCATCGTCACTGCTGATCTACGAGGCACATGTAGGCATGGCAACAGAGGAGGAACGTACAGGCACCTACCGTGAATTTACTGAGGATGTGCTTCCACGAGTTAAGAGGCTTGGTTACAACACAATACAGCTGATGGCCGTGCAGGAGCACCCCTATTACGGTTCATTTGGCTATCACGTCTCAAGTCTTTTTGCCCCGTCATCACGGTTTGGCACCCCTGATGAACTGAGGGAACTGATTGATACGGCTCATGGAATGGGGCTGAGAGTCATAATGGACCTTGTGCACTCGCATGCCGTTGCAAACACACTGGAGGGGCTGGGACTGCTCGACGGCGACCCCGGGCTCTATTTTCACAGCGGAGACCGCCGGAAACACGTTGCATGGGACTCACTGTGCTATGACTACGGCAAGCCCGAAGTCAACCATTTCCTTCTCTCCAACTGCAAGTACTGGCTTGAAGAGTTTCGGTTTGACGGATTCCGGTTTGACGGTATCACAAGCATGCTCTACTACGATCACGGACTGGGATCAAATTTCGTTTCCTACAGGCAGTACTTCGATGGTAACCAGGACTCTGACGCCATAGTATATCTTATCCTTGCCAACAAACTGATCCATGAATTCAACGCAGGCGCCACTACCGTTGCTGAAGAGATGAGCGGCATGCCCGGCCTTGCCGCATCAGTCGCCTCCGGAGGAATGGGGTTTGATTACAGGCTTGCAATGGGGGTTCCTGATATCTGGATAAAGATGGTCAAGGAGATTCCTGATGAGAGCTGGGATCTGGGTTATCTGCTTCATGAACTGACCCAGCACCGTGCCGAGGAAAGCGTAGTCTCATACTGCGAATCTCATGACCAGGCTCTGGTAGGCGACAAAACACTGATTTTCAGGCTGGCCGACAAGGAGATGTACACTTCGATGAGCACCACCTCATCCAGCCTTATTATTGACCGTGCCGTTGCACTCCACAAGATGATCCGGTTGTTTACGTTCATGACTGCCGGAGGAGGATACCTCACCTTCATGGGCAACGAATTCGGCCACCCCGAATGGATCGATTTCCCGAGGGAGGGTAACGGATGGAGTTACAAGTATGCCCGGAGGCAGTGGAGCCTGGCAGAAAATGAACTGTTGAGATACCGGCACCTGGATGAGTTCGACCGGGCCATGATTGAGACAGGAACCAGAAACGGCCTGCCTCAGCTGCAGATGACCGAGACCCTTACAGTCAACAATGACGATAAGATTATTGCTTTCAGGCGCGGCGACCTGATCACGGTCATGAACTTCAACCCTTCAGTATCATACACAGATTACGGCATACCTGTAAAGGGTAAGTTCAGTATCGTGCTTGATACTGACGACCCGAATTTCGGCGGCCAGGGCAGAATAGACAGCAGACAGCAGTATTTCTCAATACCCGACCAGGGAAGGTACGGCGTCACCGCCCCCCACCACCTGAAGCTTTACCTCCCTGCAAGAACAGCCATAGTGCTCCTGCAGGAGAGGGTAAAGACAATTATGGATCTCTAGTATCAGTCAACCCACCTCAGCAGGCAGAAATCCTGCCTGTGAGGAAGCTCGCTGTGTTTCGCGTAGATACGTATCCCGTAGTAGAAGGTTCCTGCCATCTCAGGCTGGAAATCCACATTGTAGAGCACCCTTCCCTTTTTCCGGTTCACATATTTGAACTCAATCGATGAGAAGAAGGTATGTTCACCGTTCTTGAGCTGACGGGTCACGACGAGTTCGACTCCGACATTCTCCACAGGTATATCCTTAATGTCGAGGATGATCTCGGTTGTATAGTTGTGTCCTGAACGGAATACATTCTTGGTCAGGCCCTTCAGATCGAATTTAACAATCTCGATCTCATCCCATGCTTTGGAGATGTAAACCTTCCATCCTGCAAGCTCGCGGGCCAGGGCATAGTTATCGGCAGTAATCCGCTTGCTTCTCTCCCAGAGTTTGGTGTAATACCTGGACATGTAGTCGTTGAGCATGCGGCGGGTAGTGAACTCCGGAGCAACCTTGACCATTGTGTTCTTTATGTAGCTGGTCCATTCACGTGGTATGCCGCTCTCGTCCCTTGAATA
>CAZHAI010000242.1:0-3821 GCA_964530645.1 uncultured Rikenella sp.
GTGAGATTGCCACCCGCAAAGGTGCTGAGCTTTTAAGCGCCTCTGAGGCTGCTGCTAGTTGTTCCGGTTGCAGTCGTTCAAGACGTCCCAGCACACTGTCGACCTGCCACCTGTGTTGGGCAAAACCAATCGTGTCAACGGGCATACGGGCTGCAACTGTCTGGCTGCTGTTACGGCAAGCCGAAAATGCAACTGCACTTGCCAGCAGGATAATAGAGGGGATGATATACTTCATTGAACAAACATTGGCATGGCTTCTCAGACAGCACTATTCTGGCTTCTACGGAGTTTTTTGCGTAACCTGGTGAATATGAAGATAACGAGCAGCAGAAAGAGAGCAACGATGAAGAAGGGTATCACTAGTGACAGCAGTGATGTGCCTGTAGCCGCCACGTTTTCCACAGTTGCCACAACCGGATTGCCAACGCCGGCTGTCAGCTTTGTGGATGTGAGCCTTGTCAGGGCGCTGCCGCTCTGAACAACTGCAGCACTGCCACCGCCAACGGCAGCGCCGGTGATCCACCTCATCAGTTCGCTGTCAATGGGCAGCACCGATGTCAGCAGGAGGGTACCGGCCCCTATGGCCAGGGGTGTGGTTATTGTGTCAAGCAGGTTATCAACCACCGGTATATAGTAGGCCAGTATCTCAACCACAGTGGCTGTCCCCAGGATTGCAATGGAGGTCCACGACGAGAGCCACTGGAAACTCTCGTTGAGTGGCAGTACGCCGGTTTTAGCTGCTATTGCGGCAACAAGCATTGGGACGAACACCCTGAATCCGGCGCTGGCAGCCAGCCCGATTCCTATTGCAACGGCAGTAATCAGTTCAGCATTCATTTTTTACTCTTTTTACAAGGCAGGAGGTTATTCTCCTTCAGGGCATTGATAAGCGCCTCTTCAAAGGTATAAAATGCACCTGACGGACCTGTCTTCGGGCCGTCGAAAATTCCGTTTGTAATAAATATGAATCCGTATTTCCCCTTTGGATCGAAATAGAAATCAGAGACTAAGCCGTATGCCGATCCCGAGTGGCCAAGGAAACCTGATCCTTCGGGAAGGATGCCTCCGGAAGCAGATTCCGGCAGAATCTGGACACTGAGCCCCCGGTTTCCGGCCCGCACCCCTTCATTATCACTGTTGGTACTGTCACTAAGGAATTGTGCCCTGTGCATCAGTTTGATGCTCTTTTTTGATACAATGCGTTCATGGTTATATTTCCCTTTGTTCATGTGCAGTATCATAATGCGCGCCAGTTCTGCGGCTGAGATCCTGAGGCCACCCTGCGGGGAGAAAACAGCGCCGTTTGTCCCGGTGACATAGCCGGTGAAATCGCGCGGTGATGACATCACTCCCTTATAGTCATCGGTTCCCGGTGTCCACTTGCCCTCCTCCGTGCCGTAAATGACTGCAAGGTTGTTTATATCAGTAATCCCTTCAGCAATATAGGACCCGCTTATTCCAAGAGGTATAAAAAGATTCTGCTGCATGTACTGCTCGAATCTCTGTCCGGTTATCTTTTCAATGATTGTTCCTGCCAGACCGAAGTTGGCATTACAATAGGTATAGTATTCTCCGGGTCCCTCTGTTCTCCACATGTCCTCAGTGTAGTATTTGCCTCCCGGCTGGAGCAGCTCGCTGAATGACGGCGGATTGCCTACATTGTTGTACGTGGCCATAAGGAACCTGTCGTAACCTGCCCCTTCATTGAGGGAGCCGGTGTGCAGAAGCAGCATCCTGACAGTGATCGGAGTGTCAGGATGGTTCGGGTTCCTGAGTGCAAAGCCAAGGTAGTTGCTTACATCCTCATCAAGGTCAAGCCTCTTCTGGTCGCACAGTTTCATCATGGCCGTTGTCATCACGAACTTCGAGATGGAGGCGATGCGGTACTTTGTATTCTCATTGACCGGCAGATTGCGCCCGTAGTCCCTGAGTCCCGCATACCATTCCCCTGCAATCTTCCCGTCACAGACGGCAACCACGGAGAGCCCCATGAGATTATGATCGGTTTTGATTCTTTCAACGGCCTGCTGCATCTGCCCGCTCAATGGCCGGAGTGCAAGTACAATGGTCATGACCAATAATATTTTCTTCATTTCTAAGATATTATCTTTTTCCGGCTACCGCGAATTTCTTCACGTTCCTGCCCTCAGGAGTAATCATCACGCAGAAATAGATCCCCGGTGCAAGCTTTTCTGCGTCGATGGAACATGACTGGATACCCGGCAGGGCGATTCCTTCGGCAATCACAGCCACCTGCCTGCCCCCGGTGTCATACAGTGACAGGGTGATCCTTCCAGGTTTCACGATGTTATAACTGACCAGTGCCTTGTTCCTGACGGGATTGGGGATAATACTGATGATCTCACTGCCTCCCGTTCCGGGCATGGAAGGATTGCCGTCAGCGGAGACTGTTCCAGCAATCACTGCCTTTATGCCGTTCCAAAGCTCAGGTCTGCCTGCCTCATAGCTGAGAGCCCATATGCCCACACCCGCGAGACTCTTTTTCTTTGCGAAGTTTGTCTTCAGCAGGAGGCTGAGGCTGTCCTCGAACCACATCTGTCTCCACTGTGTGCCGCTCTGGTAACTCATCCACGGTACGCTCGTCTGGCTGTCGAAGGTTTTGCCGTAACTGGCAACCATCGGTATTGTTGTTATGTACGTCTTTGATGACCCCGTGCCGGTGGTGGCGGCCTTCCTGGCGCTGTTGCTGACAGGCCAGTCGTATCCGTACCAAGGCATGCCCAACAGCAGTTTCGAGGCAGGGACTCCTTCATCGAGGTAATCCTCCTGAATGCTTCTTGTGATGTTGTAGGTCTCGCCTGCCAGCGGAGCCACAGGTCCTGCAGTGGTGGAACTGCTCCAGTAGTAGTTGTAACCCATCATTATAAGGTAGTCACAAACAATTGCCAGAGAGTCCAGATCCCAGCCGTCAGACCAGTTCACTGCCGGTGTTGCCAGCGAGATCTCAGCCAGTGGCAGTTCGGCCTTGATGCCCCTGACGGCACGCTTGCAGAAGCCGACCATTTTTGACTTCATTGCGGCAGGCACCACCTCGAAGTCGAAGTTGACTCCGTCGCCGTTGCGCGACTTAAGCTGGCTGATCACTGTATTGATGAGGTTCCACTGCTTTACGGTGTCAGTAAGCAGCTTCGTGTTTCGCTCAGCACCAAAGTTTGTAACCGTCAGCATCACCTTTACTCCGCGGAGGTGGGCATAGTTTATTACAGAAGTGGTATCCCAGCCTCTCAATGTCGAGTAACCGCCTGTCGCCGTGTCGACCTCATAGCTGAAGTACGCGATATGGGTTAGGACCTCATAGTCATATTTGGGGTAGGCTGCTGCTCCTGCCCAGTAGGGGTGCCAGCCGTAAACCATGAAGGAGGGTTCGCCCTCTTTTCTGCTCTTGAGAGCTGCCGGCTTCTCCGTTGCGAGCACGGTGGATGGTGCTGCTGTATGAAAGATCCGGGAATAATATTCGCTCTCGGCCTGGTGTATGCCGATGAAAGATGTGTCCGGCACCTGGGCCGTGACAACGGGACAGGCCAGAAGTAAAACGAGTGCGGCAAGAAGTATTCTGCTATGCATGCACGCGGCGGAAAGGCTGATCAGTTTGGTTTGAAGTATTTCTTGTATATCTCCATGTTGCGTTCCAGCAGCGTCACGGAGACCTCATAGGCCTTCTCACTGTCCTTCTCCTTCAGCGCTTCGAGAAGTTCGCTCTGGTACTTCATTGTATAATCCTTTTCTCCTTCGATGTTACCGTAGATGAGGTTCCTCATCCTGGGCAGGAGAGAGTAGACCGGCTCAAGGCTGATTATCAC